>NZ_VPAK01000032.1:0-22228 GCF_013419295.1 Acinetobacter sp. YH12094 | reverse complement strand
TAACTGCAATTTAGGAGAGTGTTATGCCAATTCGGTGACTTTTTCTATCTTTTAACACCAATTCCAGTTTTTAGTTGAGTTTGAGATTGGTGTCGAGAGTAGGTCGCTGGTTTGTGCAAAGGTCTCGAATATCTTTCATTCAAAATTAATACTGATCTGCACGTGTGACACGTTTTAAAGATGGGTCCAGCCGCTCACGTTCTAAACGTTCAACAACCGTCTTTGCAGCACGTATTGGACGACCATGTTGAAATAAAATCATTTCACCCGGCTCAAATGCTGTCCAAACTTCATTTTGCGTTAAGGGTTCAGTGGTAATCACGGCAACACGGTCTTCAGGCGTAGTGACTTCACTAAAATCGACTTCAACATCAATATCAATCAACTGTGCAGGCTGAAATGGAAACTCTCGAACCAGCCAATGCAGCTTGGTAATCGCATAACTAAAGAGCGCCTGCCCATTCGACAAACAAAAATTAAAGGTGCCATGTTCCGCAATTTTCGGAGAGATTTCTAATAACAGGTCAAACACCTGATCAAGTGTAGGTTCGGTATAACCAAAACGTTTCACCATTTGCTCGAGCAAATAGCAAAAGGCCAATTCACTGTCGGTATTGCCAACAGGGCTGAAGCGCCCCGTGAGCTCAGGCTGAAAGCCATGTAGGTCGCCATTATGTGCAAAAATCCACTGTCTGCCCCACAATTCACGACTAAATGGATGTGAGTTTTCAAGATTAATTTTGCCTTGTGTCGCTTTACGAATATGTGCAATCACATTGCGAGATTTAATCGGGTAGTTTCGGATCAGCTCGGCAATCGGAGACTCTACAGCAGATTGATTGTCGACAAATAAACGACATGCTTTATCTTCAAAAAAAGCGATACCAAAGCCATCACAATGATCTGAGGTAATTCCTGCTCGCTGCGAAAATCCCCGAAACGAAAAAGTAATATCGGTGGGAGTCGCACAATTCATTCCGAGCAGCTGGCACATATTGATCATTTCAGCAGTAAATCTATGATTTCTCTATTGTGCATGACAGTTTTAGTTGTTGTAAATCTAAAATCGGCGCCATTATAAGAGTTTTTATAATCCAACAGGGCAAATACATTATTTGATCTTTTCAAATCTCACTTAGCCAACTGATAAATAATAAAAAAGCCTCAAAAGAGGCTTTTTATATCAAAAAATGCTAAGTATCTTAAGCTTTTTTCACATTGGTTCGATTGGTGATTAATGTACCCACACCATGATCCGTAAAGATTTCAAGTAATGTTGCATGAGGTACACGACCATCAACAATATGCGCGCTGATTACGCCACCTTTGACTGCATCTAATGCACAGCCAACTTTCGGAATCATGCCGCCATAAATCACGCCAGTTTCAATCAAACGATCAACTTCTTGGGTGGTTAACCCAGTCAGCAGATTTTTATTTTCATCTAAAACACCCGTGATATTGGTCAATAGAATTAGCTTTTCCGCACCCAATGCTTCAGCCACTTTACCTGCAACCAAGTCAGCATTGATGTTATAGGTATTGCCGTCTTCGTCTACACCTAATGGTGCAATCACAGGAATAAAATCGCTTTGGGTAAACATTTCAAGTACGTCAGTTTTCACACCAACCACTTCGCCAACGAGACCTAAATCAATCTGTTTGACTGAACCATCTTCGGTAGTTTTTTCCATCAATAATTTTTGCGCACGGATCAAATTACCATCTTTACCGGTTAAACCAATCGCACGGCCACCGTGTTTATTGATTAAGTTCACAATCGATTTGTTCACACTGCCGCCCAAAACCATCTCAACAACTTCCATCGTTGCAGGGTCTGTCACGCGCATACCGTCAATACGATCTGATTCACGTCCTAATTGTTTAAGGAATGAATCCACTTGTGGACCACCGCCATGTACCACAATCGGGTTTAGACCAACCGTTTTCAGCAATACGATATCACGTGCAAATGAGCTCTCAAGCTCAGGATCGGTCATGGCATTACCACCATACTTCACTACCAGCGTCTTACCCGCAAAACGTTGAATATACGGCAAAGCTTCCGTCAGGATTTGTGCTTTGTCGATGCCAGTATGTTGATGTGGCATTTGCCTCTCCTTATTGAGCATCTGGAATGTCATGAGCAATGTCTGGATAGTGCTCAACTAACATGGAAACAAACAGATCTCGTATTTCTTTTAAGCGTGCTGATGAGTTGGCATCAAAGCGTAAAGTGAAATACTCACCTGTATTCGATGCTCGAATGATGCCAAATCCATCATCAAAATCAAGGCGTATTCCATCAATTTTACTGATTTGTGCCGGAATTCGCGTAGAATTGGCTTCAACCTGCTTTAAAACTTCCGCTGGATCATGCTGATGCGTACTGACATATAAATCTTCGGTACTAAAGCGCTCCGGATATTTCGCCAAAGCTTCTGACAATGTCAGTCCCTGAGCTTGAATATATTCTAATACCCTTAAGGCAGCATATAGACCGTCGTCATAGCCACCACCACGACCGTCATTAAAAACATAATGCCCTGCGTATTCACCACCAAAAACCGCTTTGCCTTTAGATTGGGAAATATATTTTCGCAAGAAACTACTACCTGTTCGAATCATGACAGGCTGTGCTTCTAGATCACACACAGTATCGCGAATCATCGTTGAACATTTCACATCAAATACCACTTCTGCATGTGGTTTTTGAGTCAAACAAATTTCAGCAAATAAACATAATAATCGATCTGCAGAAACGACTTTGCAAGTTTCATCAATCAGCACTAAACGATCACCATCACCATCTAAAGCAATGCCAATATCGGCTTTTTGTAGCTGTATGGCTTGGCGGAGATGGGTTAAATGTTTGAGCTGTGATGGATCTGGAGCATGATCAGGGAAATGTCCATCAGCTTGGCAACGTAATGCCAAAACTTCACAGCCTAATTTATTTAATAATAAGGCTGCACAATGCCCAGCTGAACCATGCATGCCATCGATCACAACTTTAAGTGGTTGCTGTAAATGAATGTCATCTAAAATAAATTTCTGATAGGCCAAACAATATTCAGGCTTGATTTCGTGTGGCTCAAGTTCAGTCATCAAATGCACACGTTCCGATGAAAAACAATTTCGTGCTTCGACTGCAACGTGTTGAATCATCTCTGGACAAGGTGGCTCACCTTTGATAATCCACTTGATACCATTATCTGATTTTGGATTATGGCTCGCCGTCACCATAATGCCATTGCCTTGAAATTGTCCCGCAATAAAATACAACATCGGGCTTGAGCAGCAGCCAATAATTTCCGCTTCAAGGCCAGCCTCACGGCAGACTTTTTGAATTATTTTTGCATAGGTTGGACTGGTTAAACGCGCATCATAGCCAATGGCAAGTCTCTTTTGCCCTGCATCTAAATATTGTTTGACTAAGCCACAAGCAATTGACTGAACTAAATCAGCATTTAAGAGCGATATTTTCCCGCGAATGTCATATGCACGAAAAATATGTTGCGGAAAGTGACTAAACAGTGAACCCATACTATGTTCTTCTAATTACATCTTTATTAATTAAAAAATCTAAAATTCTATTGAGAATTTAAGCTTTTAATTAAAGGATAAAATCCTGAAAAAAAGTGTAGCTTTTTTTATAACAATTTTAGTTAATAATCAATTAATAATATTTAAATACTGATCAAAAACTTAAAATTAATCCCAAAACTTCTATTTTCCACAAATTATTTTTATATATAAATCATTAATTTACAATTTAAAAAATATCAAACCACCCGTTCATCTATATTTATTTTACTTTTCAAATATTTTTAAATCCCTATTCCACTCTGTACAAATATAGTAAATTGATTAAATTTAAATCAACAAAGAAGGTGCAATTTATTCTTCTCTATTAAAATATAATCCGAGTAATTTCATCAGAATTAAATTTTCTCGAGATAAGCCTATAAACGATATTGATAAAAGCCTAAACACTCTAAATATAGATTTGATTTTGAATAAATTAAAAATTTAAATAAAATGATATAAATAAAAACCATCACGAGGATGGTTTTTTATTCGCTACGTGATTTTAGGCATTTACTTGTCAACACACTGGAGCAAAAGTCTTGCGCTGATTAGTTTTTACCTGTATGACCAAAACCGCCTGCTCCTCGTTCAGTGGCTTCAAACTCATCCACAATATCAAACTGAGCTTGTACAACTGGCACTAAAACATATTGTGCTAAACGCTCACCCGGCTCTAGGCTAAATGCCGTTTGGCTACGGTTCCAAACAGATACCATCAATTCACCTTGGTAGTCTGAATCAATCAAACCGACCAAGTTACCCAACACGATTCCGTGTTTATGACCTAAGCCTGAACGTGGCAGAATTAAACCTGCAAAGTTAGTGTCTTCGATATAAATCGATAGGCCTGTTTTTACCAGAACAGTTTGACCCGGTTCAATTACGGTGGTTTCTTCTACACATGCACGGAGATCAAGACCTGCCGAACCTGCTGTGGCATAAGTTGGCATTGGCCATTCCGTACCTAAACGTGTGTCGAGAACTTTAACTTGAACTTTCATGGTTCATTCCTGTTTCAATAAAACGAATTTCAAAAAATAAATAAAATATTCTACGCATTAAGCTTTAACGCTTAATCAGCGCGCGTAAATTTTCTAAATAATGCTGTGCTTGCTGTTTAGGATCGATATCCCCTGCCAGCTTTTTCTTGCGCCCTAACCACTCCAATTCATCTTGTGGCAGTTCGTCCAAGAAACGGCTTGGTGTCATTTGTCGCATTTGACCACCGGCTTTACGCTGCTCTGCAAGAGTCATGGTTAAACCTTGACGTGCACGAGTAATCCCCACATACATCAGTCGACGTTCTTCCTCAACCGTGTCGGCAGCAATGGAGTTTTTATGCGGTAGAATTTCTTCTTCCAGACCAATCAAGTAAACGAATGGAAATTCCAGACCTTTCGACGCGTGAAGTGTTAACAAATTGACTTTGTCGGTGTCTTCTTCTTCTTGTTGCTGTTCTAACATATCGAGCAGCACCATCTTACGAATCACACTTTCAATGTTCTTTTCATCGACATCTTCTGCACGGTTAATCAAACTTTGAATACTGCTATATAGCACTTCAATATTATCCAGCTTGGTTTTTTCCTGCGCAGGTGTAGCTGCAGATTCTTTAACATAGTCGATATAACCTGCTTCAATCATCATGCGACGAATGATCGGAACAGGTTCATCATCTTCTAATAATTCACGAGTAAAGGTCGAAATAAAGTCCGCAAATTCGGCCAATTGGGTTGTGGCTTTTTTCGGAATCGCCATGCTTAAGCGCTGGTCACCTGCTGCACTGAGTAAGGATAAATTACTTTCCTGCGCAAATAAGCCAAGCTTTTCCAAAGTCACAGGGCCAATCGCACGTTTTGGCGTATTGATAATTCGTAAAAATGCGCTGTCATCTTCAGGGTTAATGATCAGACGCAAGTAGCTCATCAAGTCCTTAATTTCAGCACGAGCGAAGAAAGACTGACCACCCGATAATTTATACGGGATCTGCATTTGGCGTAGCTGTGTTTCTAGAGCACGCGCTTGGAAATTACCACGGTATAAAATGGCGTAGTCTTTCCAATTTTTACCGTTCATCAGCTTGTGTGTAATTAAGTCTTTTACGACGCGTTCTGATTCATCATCGTCATTACGACAAGTAATCACGCGGATCACTTCACCATGGCCTTTATCTGACCAAAGCTTTTTATCGAAAATATGTGGGTTATTGCCAATAACTGTATTGGCAGCTTTTAAAATACGACTGGTCGAGCGATAGTTTTGCTCAAGCTTAATCACTTTCAGATTACGGAAATCTTCCTTCAATAAAGCCATATTCTCAGGCTTAGCACCACGCCATGCATAAATCGATTGGTCATCATCACCTACCGCAGTGAATTGTCCCATGACACCCACGAGTAATTTCACCAAAATATATTGCGCCGTGTTGGTATCTTGATATTCGTCGACCAATAAATAGCGGATTCGATTTTGCCAACGATCACGCACTTCTGCATTTTCTTGTAATAAGCGCGTCGGCATGACAATCAAATCATCAAAATCCACAGCATTGTAGGCACGTAAATTACGCTCATACAGTTGATACAGATGCGCAAACTGAACGTCTTCTGCTGTTTCACAGGTGGTGTGCGCTTGCTCAGGTGGAATCAGATCGTTTTTCCAATCTGAAATCATTTTCATGGCTTTGGCAATCAGCTCTTTACTTTCTGCACCGGATAAATTGTCGCGATGCATTAAGTCCATCAAAATGCGTTTGCAGTCATCTGCATCTAAAATTGAAAAGTTATTTTTTAGTGGTGTATTTTTTAATTCCAAACGGAGCATGTTTAGCCCGAAGTTATGGAATGTAGAAACCGACAGCCCTTTTGCCTCTTCACGACTCATCAGCTTCGTCACACGCTCTTTCATTTCACGCGCAGCTTTGTTGGTAAAGGTCATCGCGGTGATACGGTGCGCAGGAATACCACAATGCTTCACCAAATAGGCAATTTTACGGGTAATCACCGATGTTTTGCCTGAACCTGCCCCTGCAAGTACTAACAAGGGTCCTTGAGTGTATTTCATTGCTTCAAGTTGCTTGTCGTTCAACTGACTTGCCAGTGACATAGTCTTTCCTCTTATTAATTCGAGGATGATTATAGTCATCTGAAACGATCTTGCCTAATGCAAAATGTATTTTATCGGTCATTAAAAATGCCATAAAAAAAGCCACGCAAGGGTGGCCTTTCGTTTCGAACTAAAACTTATTTAGTTTCGTAAACTGAGATTTCTACGCGACGGTTTTGTTCACGACCTGCAGCAGTTGAGTTATCCGCTACTGGAGAAGTTGAACCGTAACCACGTGCAGTAATACGAGTTGAAGAAATACCTTGAGACGCTAGGTAGTTTTTCACTGAGTTTGCACGGTTTTGAGAAAGTGGGTTGTTGATCGCATCAGAACCTGTGTTATCTGTGTGACCGTGTACAACGATTGCAAGTTTGTTTGCAGTACCGTCTTCACGCAATACTTTAGCAACGTCATTCAACGCAGATTGGAACTGAGATTGAATAGTTGAAGAGTTAGTTGCGAAAGTTACTGATGGCATAACAAGGTTGATCGAACCATCTGGATTACGACCTACATCAACACCAGTACCAGCCAATTCTTGTTTAAGACGTTGTTCTTTCTTATCAAGAAGAAGACCAGCACCCGCGCCAACTACAGCACCAATTGCTGCTGCTTGACCCATTTTGTCTTTATCAGCATTAGAATAAGCAATACCAGCGCCTAAAAGAGCACCTAGACCAGTACCGATTGCTGCTTTGTCATATTCCATGTTTTGACAACCAGTAAGTGCCATTGCCCCAACTACTGCCGAAATTACTAGTGCACGCATTGCATGCCTCCTTCTTTGTGTTTTGTTGTATGGTTGAAATGATGAAGTAAAACAAATGGCTGAACCATTGATTTTTTGTTAATAATAAAACGTTTAGTTACAATTTGTAATATGAATACGAGATTTATTTGTTAATTCCATCACAATTTCTTCACAGTTCTGCAGATGCCCTTTTTTATTTAATCAACTCGAACTATATTTATTAGAATAAATCATTATTTGGACAATTTCCGCTAGGACTTTTTATATGTCATCTCAAACAAATAAGCAACCGACACTAAAAAAAATTAGCAAAGGACTTACCGTCGGTTCAGTTATGACAGGCAGTACTTTTTTCCATGGTCCTCCTGTACTAGCCCTTGGTCTAACCAAACTCTTTAAAAAATCAAAAAAGGTTGATGAAACCAACATAAAAATTACCAACAGTTGGCTCACGGTCAATAACTGGTTAATTGATCACGTTTTACCCAACACAAAATGGGATATCACCATCGATGAAGGCCTCGACTTAAATTTGCATGGTCGCTATCTCATGACCTGTAACCATCAGAGTTGGGTCGATACAACAGTTAACCAATATTTTGGTTTAACCCGTATGCCACTGACGCGTTTCTTCACCAAATGGGAACTCATTTTCATTCCATTTGTTGGACAAGCTTTTAAAATTTTAGGCTTTCCAATGATGAAACGACACAGCAAAGAACAAATCGCGAAAAATCCTGAACTTAAATATCGAGATATGGAAGAAGCGCGTAAATCTTGTGAACAGTTATTGAGCCAGCCTTTTACCCTGCTGAACTATTTGGAAGGCACTCGCTTTACCGCTGAAAAGCATGCGCAGCAGCAGTCGCCGTATCAAAACCTTCTTAAGCCAAAAGCGGGTGGTTTAGCACTAGCACTCAATATTTTAGGGGATCAAGTTGATGCTCTCGTAGATATGACCATCGTCTATCCAAATGGTGCACCAGGTTATGGCGAATTTTGGCTCGGTGAAGTTCCACGTATCGCCGTGGATTTACGTAAAATTGAAATTCCAACGTGGGTGCATGGTGGCAACTATGAAGATGATGCAGAATTCCGTGAAAAATTTCAGCATTGGGTAGATGAGCTGTGGACGGAGAAAGACCAACTCATTACTCGTATGAAAGCTAAATACTCAGTTACTGAATAATTAAGAAGAAGTTTTATGTCGCAGAACAGCATGCCGCAAAACAAGAAATCTAAATATCATCATGTCAATCCAGACAGTTGGTCATTCAAACTGTTTTTGATTTATGACATATTCATGGTGTTTATTATTGTTTTTAACTTGTTCTGCCTGTGCATGAACTTTTTCCTCATGAGCAATCTTGGCAGTTGGTTCTTTAACAGTATCCACCTGCCCGATGTGCTGAGTTTTTACCGTGAACATTTACATCCATGGGTGATTACTACCGAAGCGTGGTTCATTATCTTTTTGATTGTAGAATTGTTGGTGCGCTGGGCGATTGCCATCATCAACAAGCACCATCAGCGCTGGTTCTTCTTCCCGTTTATACATTGGTACGAAATTTTAGCTATTGTGCCGCATTTACGTTTCCTGCGTTTATTTCGCGCGGGCGTGATTGCCTATCGACTTTATGAAATGGGTTATCAGATTGTGCCATCGGCATGGCAAAAGAAAGCTTTGTTTTATTATCGTGTGGTGATGGAAGAACTGTCAGATCGTGTGGTACTTACCGTGTTAGATGGTGTTAAGCATGAGCTCAATACCAGTACAACCCATAAAGACCTAATTAGTAATCTTGTGCAGCATCACCGTGAGATGTTCACCCAAGTTTTAGCTGAGATTTTGCAAGAAAATTTAAGCAAAGAGTTACGTGCTGAACGTGAATTGATCGCCAAAAATGTCGGACAAATCGTCAGTCAGGCCATCGAAGACACTCCAGAACTCACGCAGCTATTGCGCTTAGTGCCAATCGTTGGCAGCCGCATTGAACAGCAGATTCAAAGTATCGGGCAACGTTTGGGTGAAAATATTACCCAAGGTTTAATTTCCCCATTGGCTTATCCCAATACATCGACGGCTCAAAAACCCAATCTATATTTAGACATTTCACAGCGTGTTAGCCGTATTGAAATCGAAAATAATGCCCAGCTCGATGAGTTGGTTCGCTCTGCAGTTTTTGAAAGTCTAGAAGCCATTCGTAAGCAAGTGAAAGTAAAACAGTGGCAGCAGATTATGCAGGAGCAGGACCAAGCTACAGAATAAACACTTAGTCAAAAATAATTGCGAACTCCGCTAGAGTATTCATGCAAATTGTTCTAGGATTTGCTCTATTTACAACATAACTACTTCGGCACAAAAGTAGTAGTTAGAAGTCTCAAGGATTCAATATGGCTGATATACGGATAAAAGGCAAAATGGTCAATGCGATTCGCATTCACCTCGATACCAATGATCATGATGCGATCCGCCAGCAACTTACTCCAATGTTCCAAAAGGCTTTTCCACCCGGAACATTAGCCGTGATTGAAAGTACGGTTGATCAAGAACTAATTGCATTGATTCAACTGCTTATTAGTATTGAAATCCAACCAATTGGTGTCACTGAAGGTCCGCTATCAGACCAAGCACGTGCTATCCAATTTCCCGTGGTTCCTGCGGATCGCAAACTACAACAAGTTAAACCGACACGCGAACAAGTGGTTGAAGAACCCGCACCTGCAGAAGAAAAAACCGAAGATAAAATTGCTGCAGTCGAAGTACCGACCATTCGTCATGCTACGTCGTATCACAATGAAATCTTACGTACAGGTCAATGTTTAGTCCAAGACCATGGCGATATCATTATTAATGCTGGGATTAATAGTGGTTCAGAAGTAATTGCTTCAGGAAATATACATATTTATGGTAGTGCTCGTGGTAGAGTCATTGCGGGAGCTGGTGGGAACACGGCTGCACGTATTTTCTGCCATTCATTAGAAGCTGAATTAGTTTCAATTGCAGGGACTTACTGTGTCGCTGATGATATTCCACCTCATGTGGTCAAACAGCCCGTACATATTTATTTGAATGACCAGCAAGAGCTAGTATTTGAAGCTTTGCAATTTTAATGTATAAATAATCACCAAACCCCTAATTAAAAAAGGGGATTTAAACCATAACAGGAGTGGATTCGGTGGCGAAAATTGTTGTCGTAACATCAGGTAAAGGTGGCGTAGGTAAAACAACTACAAGCGCATCTTTTGCAACAGGTTTAGCCCTTCGCGGCCACAAAACTGTTGTGATCGACTTTGATGTGGGTTTACGTAACCTTGACTTGATCATGGGCTGTGAACGCCGTGTTGTATATGACTTTGTAAACGTATTGAATAACGAAGCTCGATTACAACAAGCGCTTATTCGCGATAAAGATATTGAAAATCTCTACATTTTGCCAGCATCTCAAACACGTGATAAAGACGCGTTAACAGATGAAGGTGTAGCTCGTGTAATGGACGAACTTTCTCAAGAGTTTGATTACATTATTTGTGACTCACCTGCGGGTATCGAACGTGGTGCAATTTTAGCAATGTATCATGCTGATGAAGCGATCATTGTGACGAACCCAGAAATTTCTTCGGTACGTGACTCTGACCGTATTATTGGTATGCTCGACAGCAAAACCAAAAAAGTAGAACAAAACGAAGGTCGTATCCGTAAGCATCTCTGTATTACACGTTTCAATCCAGAACGTGCGGATAAACAAGAGATGTTGACGATTGATGACATTTCAAAAGATATTTTACGCGTACCGACTTTAGGTGTTATTCCTGAATGTAAAAGCGTTTTACAAGCATCGAACGAAGGTAAACCAGTGATTCTGTTTACAGAAGAAGCGGCTGGCCAAGCGTATGATGACCTTGTTGCACGTTTCCTTGGTGAAGAGCGCCCTTACCGTCATATTACGGTAAAACCTAAGGGTTGGTTAGCACGTCTATTTGGAGCGTAATCATGGCAGGATTCTGGAGCAAACTTTTTAGCAGCGACGAGAAACCGTCAAGCGCACAAACGGCAAAAGACCGTTTAAAAGTCATCGTAGCATCTGAAAATGGTTTAGGTAAACGCCTCAGCCAAGATAAGATTGACATGATGAAAAAAGAAATCATGCAAGTGGTGAACCGCTATGTTCGTGGTGTAGATGAGCAACATATTCAAATGTCTGTTCGTTCTGAAGCGAATATTGAAATGCTTGAAATGAATATCAATTTGCCTGAAGAACGTTAATCTGAATTCTGATTAGCCAAGTAAATTGAATCAAGGCAAAATGTGAGGCTGGATCAGTAAAGCGCTGCTTTACCCAGCCGCAAGACGAGAAGCTTTGCTTCGAGTGGGCTGGATTAGTTTTATTCCTGTGTTAGATCAAAAGCTTTGCTTCGAGTAAACGGGATAAAAAATAACTTTTGATCCAACCATAAAATGAGTCGCTTAACTTAGAGATGGCGAATAAAACCATTTTACTTGCGTACTCATTTTTGCCTTTTTGTATTTTAAACCAGCAAGGAGATTGCGATGGCATTATCTCAGCCAGCAACGTTCAACGAAGAATGGTCAGATGAGCGTGTTTTTGCCTACCTTACTCAGCTTCCTCCTGAAGGAGTGAATGGCGACTTTCACGTGCTTTACCATGCTTTCAAACATATGCGTCCAAATGACTATGAACGTCTTTTGACTCAATTCGTTGCCGATGGCCGTGATGTGAACGCAACTAATCCTGAAGGTCAGCGTATTCATGACGTGATTGCTCAATATCCACGTCAAAGCGCAGGTTTCCTCGAAGTATTGGCAAAATTTGCTTAATTTCGAGTACCGAAAAAAAGCCCGCATGATGTGGGCTTTTTTTATCTTATTTAAAATCAGCGTGATAGTATTTCAGCATGATTAATGCACGATCAACATGAGCAATGGAAACATCAAGCCAAAACCAATGGTTTGTACACTAATAATGGCCGCCATCATTTGTGAATCGCCTTGATAATAGCGTGTCAAAATATAAGACGAAGATGCAGTTGGCAAAGCAAAAAAGACCACTAAAATCATCCGCTCAAAATCAGTCAAACCCATCCAAGTACTCAATAGATAAGCAATACATGGCATTAACATGAGACGCCCTATCGTATTTAAACTTAAACGACGTAGATCGGCGCGCATTTGCTGAAACTGTAATGCTGCCCCAACAGAAAGTAGTCCGAGCGGTAAACTCATGGCTGCCAATATTTTTAATAATTCAGGTAAGCCATGAAACAGACTCAAGCCTGATAAATTAAACAATACCCCTGCCATACAGCCTAAAATTAAGGGATTTTTTGCGATGGACTGACAGGTCTGCCTCAATTGCTTCACACTTAAATTTGAGAAGGCCAATACTGAAATAATATTGACTAAGGGCACTGCAACGGCAATTAACATGGCAAACATCTGCATGCCTGTGGAGCCAAATAAAGCGCCCATAAGGGATAAACCAATATAGGTATTAAAACGGATATGACTTTGGATATACACGCCAAAACGCTGCACGGGGATATGCATAAACTGCTTGATCCCCCACAACACAATGCTGATCAAACAGGTGCCCGCAACCAGTACTGTCAACATTCGTGAAACGGTGTTCATATCCAATTGCACGGCTGATACATTCAAAAAAAGCAGCACAGGAAATAAAACGTAGTAATTAAGTTTTTCTGAATTTGCCCAAAATTCATCCTGAACAAACTGTGTGTATTTAAGCACATAGCCCATCGCGATTAATGCAACGAGGGGAAACAATGCGACGACGATATTCATGCTGTACGCCTTGAAATAAAGTAGCTATTTCATCTTTAACCATTTATGTAGCACAATATAATCCTCATCTAAACTCATAACAAAATGAGTAATTACTCATGGCAATGACATTTTCTCAGCTTGAAATTTTTATTAAAGTCGCAGAACAACAAAGCTTTACTCTCGCTGCTCGACAGCTGGGAATTACTCAGTCAGCTGTCTCTCATGCCCTAAAGTGTTTAGAGCAGCATTGGAATGTCAGCTTATTTAGCCGTGAACAAGGCGAAATTAGCCTGACTAATATTGGTCAGCAGTTATTACTGCATGCTAAAGAAGTCATCAATACCGCACAAATCATGCAACAAGAAGTGCATGCCGCACATGGTATTCAACAAGGAACGCTGAGAATTGGCTCTTTTGGTTCTTCTAGTTCGATTCATCTGCTTCCAGAGCTATTAAAGGCATATAGAGAGCGCTATCCACACATTGAGATCTATGTCGACGAAGGCACCGATGCAGAAGTGTCTCGTTGGATTTCTGAACGTCAAATTGATGTGGGTTTTGCCGTACTCCCTAAGCCGCAACTGTTCACCTTCCCCTTAATCCAAGATATTTTCATTGCCTTGATTCCAGATAGTTATTCAGTTTCCAAACACAGTCATTTAAATATCCAAGACCTACAAAACTACCCCTTTATTATGACCCGTGCAGGCAGTCAGTCTCATGTGGAAAAGTTACTGCAACAACATCAAATTCAACCCAAAATCACCTATCAAATGTCGCAACTTTTAACCATTTTAAATATGGTGAATTTACAAGAAGGTATCGCTATCGTTGCAGATATGGCTATGCCCAAAGAATTATTAGCTTTACATCCGCATATGGTGAAACGTCCACTTTCACCTAATACGCAACGACAGATTGGACTCGCAGTTAAAAATCAACAATTAATAAGTCCAGCATGCAAAGCCTTCATTGAATTAGCTCAGCAAAAATTTTATCAATCAAATTAATTCAGTACTAAAAAACCTGCCGAAGCAGGTTTTAGAGAAAGATCTAATCCAATTGATTAAACCAAAATGTCACGCTTACCATTTGGTCCCATACTGCTTACGATACCATTTTCTTCCATTTGGTCGATGATACGTGCAGCACGGTTATAACCGAGGCTAAATTTACGTTGCAGCGAAGAAGTAGAAGCTTTACGAGTTTCCAGTACAAAGCTTACGCATTGGTCATACAGCGCATCACGGTCTGATCCACCATCACCATCTTCAAAGCCGCGAGAAGTTGGTTCTTCGTCGTATGGCGTCAAAATCTCATCCACATAGTTTGGCTCGCCACGTTCACGCCATGCATCACAAATACGGTTCACTTCATCGTCTGAAATAAACGCGCCATGTACTCGTTCAGGCTCAATTTTACCCGGTCCGAGGAACAACATATCACCATGACCCAGTAAGTCTTCCGCACCACCAGCATCTAAGATAGTACGTGAATCCAGTTTACTGTTCACACGTAACGCAGCACGCGTTGGAATATTGGCTTTGATCAAACCTGTCACTACATCTACGGTTGGACGCTGCGTCGCCAACAGCAAATGAATCCCTGCCGCACGTGATTTTTGTGCAAGACGGGTAATCATTTCTTCAGCTTTTTTACCCACTTGCATGATCATGTCGGCAAATTCGTCGGCAACAATTACGATCAACGGCATAGGCTGTAAACGTGGCGCACGACTTTGCGTTGCTGAGTCATCTGGCTTCCAAGTTGGATCGATGAGATCTTCACCATTGGCCATTGCTTCTTCAATTTTGCGGTTAAAGTCAGTCAGCTTACGCACTTTCATCAAAGACATCAGCTTATAACGACGCTCCATTTCATTGACACACCAGTTCAATGCACTCACCGCATCTTTCATGTCAGTTACAACAGGCGTTAATAAATGTGGAATATCGTTATAGTTGGCAAGTTCCAACTGTTTTGGGTCAATCATAATAAGTCGCAATTGCTCAGGCGTATATTTCAACAACATCGATAGCAACATGGCATTTACTGCGACTGACTTACCAGAACCCGTAGTACCTGCCACCAACATATGCGGTGCTTTCGCCAAATCTGCCAAGACAGGATTGCCGGAAATGTCTTTACCCATCGCCATACTAAGTAAGGCATTTGGATCACGGTATGCCGGCGTTTCTAACAGCTCAATAAGTCGAACCATTTCACGTGAACTATTTGGAACTTCAATCCCGATATAGGGTTTACCCGGAATGACTTCCACCACACGTACAGAGGCCATAGACATTGAGCGTGCCAAGTCACGTGAAATATTGGTGACTTTCGACGCTTTGACACCGGGTGCCAAATCTAGTTCAAAACGTGTCACGACAGGGCCCGGCTGTGCTTCTACAACTTTAGCTTTGACATTAAACTCTTGCAGCTTAATTTCTAAAAGTTCAGACAAGCGAGACAATTGCTCTGCAGTGAAATTAACTTTCTTATTCGGATCTACAGGATCTAATATTTCCAATCCCGGCAAAGTCGGTAAATCCAAACGTTTTTGTGCCACTTGCATCGCACGAGACATTGGACGACCAGAGGCATCGGTTAAAGGCGCATCAAAGTCAAAATCATCTTCGAGATCTAAATCGATGTCTTCAGGTTTACCCGCCGTTTCTTGCCACACTTCACGGAATGCATCTTTATTCGAGCTGATTAAGGCTTTTTCATCATCAGATACAAAAGTCTGCGGCTGTGTATTGATTTCAGCACGAACCAAAGGCGTAGATTGCGCATAACTACTGGTTGTACGAACTGGCTGTACCTGTTCTATCACTCGCTCTGCTTCTTCAACCAGCAAATCATCGAGATCATTAAATTCGGTTTCAACACTGATATTTTTCGGTGTGCTCAGCGGTGCAATCTGTGCAGCAGCTACGCCTAAACCTGCAACGGTTGCAGCAGTACCTGTAGCAAATTCATTTGAATGCGTTACAGGACTTTCACTTTGTGCTGTATTAAATGGGCTATGCACATCAGTCGCTGTTTTACCATTTGGAACAGCGGCTAACAGCTCATCGAAGATTTCATCATCATCCCAATCCACTGATTTTTTAGCAGGTTGCACCGCTTCTGTCGGAGAAGTCGAATGCACATCCGCTGCTTTGTTGAAATATTCAGTTTGATTGGCAGGCTGCTCTTCTTCTGCAGCTTTCAGTAAAGCATCAATATCTTGTTTGTGCCGTTGGTCATCATTTGAATGCAAGGCACGCCAAACCTCTCCCGTCGCAACAACACGTTGTTGATCTTGCTCAAGCTGACGCACTTTCGCCAAAGTATGTTCAAAATCTTCATCGGATGGTGTAGCAGTCTCCGGCGAATTTACCGTAGATAAATGCTGTGCATTGCCTTCTTTGTCTGCACATTCTTTATCAGCAATATCATCAAATAAACGCTCAGCAACACGATCACGTTCTACAGGGTCAACCTCTACAGCATGATGCTCATGGGCGGGTGTGACTGGTGCAATCACTTTTGATACATTAGTAGTCACACTGCCTTTTTTAGTAGATGGTACGGTACGGTCAAAAGCAGTATCTCCTTCTGGGACATTGCGATAGAACAAATCTTGGAGATAAGCCGGTGTGGACTTCATGGTTGCCCATGTCTTATTCCACTTGATACCAAAGGCCAAAGTGAACAACATGATCCAAAATGCAATGAGAAATACTGCTGCACCATAGACCGTTAAAATTTGTTCAAGACTTTGACCCAGTTCATAACCAATAATCCCGCCCGATGCATTTTCTAAAGTATCTTCGGGAACATTCCAAAACAGGAAAAGTAAACTTGAAGTTGCCAGTAAAATAAAGAACTGAGCGGCATAGCGAAATGGACGGTTTAGAAAACTACGCGGCCACCATACTTGAATTGCTTCGAGAAATAAATAGACAGGTATCAGCAGACTTGCCCAACCTAAAAATCCATAGAGTAAATCAGCGATCCATGCGCCTGCGACGCCGCTGGCATTTGAAACTTGCTGAGTATCACTGGATAAATGCATCCATCCCGGATCAAATGGCGTATATGTGACTGTTGCAAGGAACAGATATATCCCAAATGAAACAAGGAATAATGTCATTATTAAGCGCTGTGCATATGCACCCGACACCGCTGTCATATACGTTCCTGTAACCAATTCTTCATGAATGTTTTTGTCATTACCCACAACAAAAATGGGCTGAATCTAAACCTGTTATTATGCACCTGTTCAATAAAAAAGATGCAAGATAATTTAAGTATAGTTGTTAACTTTATTCTATATAGCTCAAAACGATTTCGATGATCAATAATATCGACTTTAATCTCACACAATCGTTTCAAACTTTGACGTATAATTCCACAAATTATCATATAAAAAAAGGATTCTACGGATGAGCGCTCGTCACTCACGTCTAATTATTTTAGGTTCTGGTCCTGCAGGTTATAGCGCTGCGGTATACGCTGCCCGTGCGAACCTGAAACCGACACTCATCGCAGGTATTCAATTAGGCGGTCAATTGACTACAACGACAGAAGTAGACAACTGGCCAGGTGGTGCAGAAGGTTTAACAGGCCCTGCCCTAATGGAACAAATGCAAGCTCATGCTGAACGTTTTGGTACAGAAATTGTGTATGACCATATCAACGAAGTGGACCTCAATGTTCGTCCGTTCGTGCTTAAAGGCGATATGGAAGAGTTTACTTGTGATGCATTGATTATTTGTACAGGTGCAACTGCACAATATTTAGGTCTTGAATCAGAAGCTGCTTTCATGGGTCAAGGCGTGAGTGCATGTGCAACATGTGACGGGTTCTTCTACAAAAACCAAAAAGTTATGGTTGTCGGCGGCGGTAATACTGCTGTGGAAGAAGCGCTTTATCTTTCAAACATTGCTTCTCATGTCACTCTTGTACACCGTCGCGACACTTTACGATCAGAGAAAATTCTGCAAGATCATCTTTTTGCAAAAGAAAAAGAAGGTAAAATCAGTATTATCTGGAATCACCAAGTAGATGAAGTCATTGGCGATAACACCGGTGTGACTTCTGTACGTATTAAATCTACGCAAGATGATTCAACTCAAAACGTTGATGTCACTGGTATGTTCGTGGCGATTGGTCACAAACCAAATAGCGGTATTTTTGAAGGTCAATTGAACTTACGTGATGGCTACATCCAAGTTCAAAGTGGCACCGCAGGCAACGCAACACAAACGTCTATTCCAGGCGTATTTGCTGCGGGTGATATTGCCGATAGTATCTACCGTCAAGCGATTACTTCTGCAGGTTCAGGCTGTATGGCTGCACTCGATGCTGAAAAATACCTTGATGCACTCGGCGAATAATCTTTTGCTTAAGTCATTTGCTTAGCTAAATAGTTTTAAAAATTAGCCGACCTGATGGTCGGCTTTTTTATGTATGATAAATATCCGTGTACCTCAATAAGAAGCTTGGCATGCCGATACTCCCTCCTTCTGAATTTACTTTCCCCGATCCTGTTGAATGCGATCCCGAAGGTGAAGGCTTAATTTGCATCGGTGCTGACCTCTCCCCTTCCACACTGTTTGAAGCCTATAGTCACGGTCTTTTCCCATGGTTCAGTGAAGGTGATCCGATTTGTTGGTGGTGTCCTGAACCCCGCTGCATTATTCGACCGCAGGACTATCATCCAAGCAAATCGTTATTACGCAGCATGAAAAAAATGGACTATAAGATCACCATTAATCATGCGTTTGAAACTGTAATTCGCTCATGTTCTTTGCCGCGTAGTTACGCCAATGAAACATGGATTTCAGAAGATATTATTCAGGGATATTCTGCGCTGTTTGACGCAGGCTATGCTTATAGCATTGAAGTTTGGGAAAATGAGACTGTTGTCGGTGGCCTCTATGGTGTCAATATTGGCCATGGCTGCTTTGGCGAGTCTATGTTTAGTACACGAACAGATGTCTCTAAAATGGCGTTTTACACCTTAATGCTCATCGGGCAAGAGAATCAGTTGCCATGGATTGATTGCCAATTGGTCAACGATCACCTCTTAAGCTTAGGTGCGAGTACACTTTCTCGCCAACAATACCTTAATTCGTTACAAGATGTTGTTAAACAACCCTCTATCGATTGGAAAAAGTATCAGGACAGTGTATTTTCAAGTAAAACAATAGCGCAATGGGCGAGTCTCAGCGCATGACAATAAAAGAGGGATATTACGATGAATTCCTATCAACCAAAGTCCCTGTTGAACGAATTACAGTACTACATCACGCCTCCGCATGATTGTAGCTACTTAGAAAATAAATCTGCTCGGATGGTCTTTTTGGACCCGGTCCATCGTATTGATGTGGTCACGTTATCCGAACTTTCCCGCATGGGTTTTCGTCGTAGTGGTGATTTTGTCTATCGCCCTGAATGTCATCTTTGTCGCCAATGTTTGTCCTCTCGCGTTCCTGTTCATGAATTTCAAATGAACAGCGTGCAAAAAAAAGCGTGGAAACGGAATCAAGATTTAACGGTGAAAATTAGCCGCCCTCAAGATGCCGATGCAAAGCATTATGCGCTGTACGAACGCTACATTAATGAACGGCATGCTGATGGTGATATGTACCCACCCAGCCAAGATCAATTTGAAAAATTTTTAATCAATAGCTGCACTGACAGTTTCTTTTTAGAGCTGTGGTTGGATGAGCAACTGATCAGTGTATCTACCTGTGATCCACTTGATGATGGTATTTCAGCGGTATATACCTTTTTTGATCCTGATGAAAGCCGTCGCTCACTAGGTACTTTTGCCATTCTGAAACAAATTGAGCATGCACAAAAGCTTGGACTGCAATATGTCTACTTGGGCTATTGGGTGCCCGATTCGCAAAAAATGAATTATAAATCTCAGTACATTCCACTGGAACTTCTGCTTGATGGACAATGGCGTCGACTCAACCGACCACTGACCCAAGAAGAAATTAGCCAACTGGGGGATTCCCTGATGACCACCTTACCTTCCGGCTGGAACAATCCTATTATTAAATAAACGGGATCAAACAAAAGATATTCAATAAAATAGCATCCGTTTATTCACGAATGCTTTCTTTAAATTTGATTACGCTTCACCGCTTTTATTTAAATAAAGCTGCAAAATCATCACCACAAGTCTTCACCATAATAATGGCGTGCTCACGAGTTCCATCGGCATTTGGATAATAATTCTTTCGCAAATCGATTTGATGAAAATCCGCTTTTTCATATAAACGGATCGCTGGTTGATTACCTTCTCGCACTTCTAAGAAGATTTGAATGGGGTTATTTTTGAGTAAGGCAATAGATTCATCGAGTAATTGAAAACCTAATCCTTTGCCTTGCTGGCTCGGATCGATCGCCATTAACAATAAATTTGCTTCATCTAAAACGGGTTGTAAAATGCAAAAACCTACAACTTTTCCTTGTCGCTCAATCACCGTACTTTGATAGGCAGCAATCGATTCTTGAAATTGTTTTATGGTCCAAGGATGGCTTTGTACGCGGCGCTCGATATCGTAAACCTGCTGGACATCAGCGTCTTGCATCAAACGAATCATCTTCGTTTATCTTTCTATAGCTAGGGTATGCGCATTATAAAAAGTTTGTCTATAAAGTTGAATAAAAAAAAGAGCGATTTACATCGCCCTTCTGAAAAAGTCACCACAGCGCTGTGATTAGAGACCCAAATATGCTTTCCACGTTTTTAACAAACCAGAAGTATCTAAATCATTCGGGTGAAAACCTGGTTTAAAATACATCAGCATTTCTTTACCCATACCAGTGATGATGCCTTTTGAAGGGCTATAACCATAGGTATAAATATCTTTTAATGCTTCAAAATTAAGCTTGTTATCTTCTTTTAATAAACGAGCGACAAAATAACTTTGTACGAAGAATAATGTCACCATTGCGCCAATCAATGAACCTGTACGGAGTGCGTAGGCCTTTATTCCCTGACCAAAGACACCTTCAAATACATCATAAGCTACGGCTTTATGCTCATTTTCTTCAATCGCATGCCATAACCACATATTTTTCATGGTTTCATCAGTCATTAAGGCTTGAATATGTGGGTTTACCAATAACTGTGAAGCAATCGTTGCAGTGAAATGCTCAAGTGCCGTAGTTGCAGTAAGATCCACCATTTCTTGAGTAATACCAACAGGTTTACCAATACGTGCAAAGACTTTGCGCACACCTTGGATAACACGACCCGTTGCCTTATCAAGTGTTTCGACATCATGACCGTATTTTTGTGCAGAAGCATTAAAACCCTCATGCTCTTGCGTATGCATTGCTTCTTGACCAATGAAAGCACTAATTTCTTTTTGTAGGGCTTCATTATTTGCGATCGCGGGGTGTTTACGTACTGCACGCACACTATCAATAAAGAACATTTCACCCGCGGGAAATAAAGCAGACAATGCGGTCATAAAATGTGTCAAACCTGCTGAGCCATTCATCCAGTACTCTGGTACCGCATCAAAATCAAAATTCATGCGACGTACAGGGAAACTTGCACCTGCTCGATTAGTAATCTTTACTTTAGCGTTCATGCCTAACTCCTTTTTGAGTTATGAAATACTCAAACTTTTATTGGTTTTCTTGAGTTCATATTACGGTTTTATTGACACGTAATTATTTCAGTTAAGGACAGTGAATTATCACTAAAGGACAGCTTTAAAAAATATTGTCAGACAATTTACCTATCACATTGAATAAGCATAAAAAAAAGCGCCTCAAAGAGGCGCTTTTTTTCACACATTTAGTGATTATGCAGTTACTTTAGAAACTACACCCGCACCAACTGTACGACCACCTTCACGGATCGCAAAGCGTAAGCCAGCGTCCATTGCGATTGGGTGGATTAATTCTACTGACATTTCTACGTTGTCACCAGGCATAACCATTTCAACGCCTT
>NZ_VPAK01000031.1:0-22683 GCF_013419295.1 Acinetobacter sp. YH12094 | reverse complement strand
TTAACTGCAATTTAGGAGAGTGTTATGCCAATTCGGTGACTTTTTCTATCTTTTAACACCAATTCCAGTTTTTAGTTGAGTTTGAGATTGGTGTCGAGAGTAGGTCGCTGGTTTGTGCAAAGGTCTCGTATAGAATAAAAGCAGTTGATGGGGGATAAGATGCAAGTTTTTCGTTCAAAAAAAGATTGGTGGGTGGTGGCATTTATTGTTTGTATGAGCGGTTTACTCATTCAATTATTACTCACCATGCAAGCCAAAGGTACGATGCAGCAATATCCTCTTCATACCGCGGTGTATATTTTGACGGTGTTACTGCTGTGGTTGCCAATACTCAATACACGTTATCAAATTTCCGCTACAGAATTAAACATCCGTAGCATGTTTCTACGTTGGCAGATTCCTTTGCAGGATATCCAACGCATCAGTGCAAGTCAGGATTTGTCTGCGGCACCTGCGCTTTCCATTAAACGTTTAAAAATTGAATATCTTCGAGATGGCAAAACCAAATTTGTCATGGTTTCACCGAAAGATCCGCAAGCTTTTGCTAAAGCGATTGGTGTTCCAATCCAATAAATATAAGAATGCTGAATAAAGGTATGTGAGCATGCCTTTTAAAGACCAGTGAATTATTTAATAATAACCAATTGTCCAAGTTGTGCATCTAGGTGTATTTTAGTTTGTTCGGGATGATTCAAAAAATACACCGCCAAAATAGGCTCAAGCTCGACCCGCATTTTTCGTGCTAAATGTCGTGCGCCATAACGAATATCATGGTTCTGATAAAAATGTGCTTTGGCTGCATCTGTGAGTTTGATACTGCGTTTTTGATGTTGTAGGCGTTGATTAAGTTTTTCCAGTTCAATCTCCACCAAACGGGGCAAGGCATCATCTTGAACGGGTTGATATTGCAGTACACGGTCAATACGGTTAATAAATTCAGGGTCGAATTTACGTTGCATGACTTTTTCAATAATGCTACTGACCGGCACGCGTTTGAGACAAACCTTCTGTATTTTTTCGGGTAAAAAATTTAACTTATCTAGATATTGCTGTGCCGCTTGTGCACCGACATTGCTGGTCATAAAGATCATACAATTACGAAAGTCGATGGTTTTTGTACCCGAGGTTAGGGTTAATTTTCCGCTATCTAGCACATTCATTAAGCCGCGAAGCACTTCGGTTGACGCTTTTTCCAGTTCATCAAAAAGCACGATGCCCGGTCGGGTATGACTACCTGCAATGGAAACTTCATCAAATAAACTATGGCCTTCTTTCGAGCCGACATAGCCCGGAGGCGCACCAGTAATGGCAGCCGCATAATGTTCCTGTGCGAGCGTGTTCATATCAATACGGCAAAAGGCATCAGGTCGGCCATAAATCACTTCACTGATTAAACGCACAGTTTCGGTTTTACCAACACCTGTCGGTCCAAGCATTAATGTTACGGAGAGCGGTCGTTCAGGACTGGAAAAATCAGCCTTGACCACATGCAGCATTTTTTCAATTTCGTCTAATGCTGCTTCTTGTCCAATGATCCGTTGCTTTAAGCGTTGCATAACGTCATGCGGTTCAAAATGAAAACGCGGCTTACCCATCAAACGGTTTTTTTCAGCAGTGCTCTGCGTCGAAGTTGTCGGGTGTACGACATGGATGGCGGGATTGGCGTTCGTCATGCATCATGTTCCTAAAGCGGGATGTTTTGAGCATAGCAAATTTAGAATTTTACATTAATAGCTTTTAGCAATCAGATCATTGCTATGAGCAACAATAAATTTGCGGGATTGCTTGAAAATGTAGGTAAAAGCATCACATCATGTCAAAGAGCAATATCGAAGACGGAACAAGGCAAAAGTGAACGAAAACGCACGCGAACATATTGAAAAAATTCTTGCCAATATGACGACTCTACCCGGTGTTTACCGCATGCTGGGTAAAGACGGTGAGTTGCTGTACGTGGGTAAAGCAAAGAATTTAAAAAATCGTGTGTCGAGTTATTTTGCGAAAACCATTGAGCATCCCAAGACGCAGGCTTTGGTTGCCCGTATTTATGATATTGAAAGTTTGGTGGTGCGTTCTGAAACGGAAGCCCTATTGCTCGAACAAAACCTGATTAAGCTCCATCGTCCGCCGTATAACATCATGCTGCGTGATGATAAGTCTTATGTTTATATTTTTATCTCTGCCGATAAACCCTATCCGCGAATTGCCGCAGGACGTGGGAAAGGTAAGCATCAAGCTGGTAAGTTTTTTGGGCCTTATCCGAGTGCTTATAACGCGCGTGATACTTTGGTGGTGCTGCAAAAACTGTTTAATGTGCGTCAGTGTGAAAATAGCTATTTTTCGCAGCGCAAACGACCATGCTTGCAATACCAAATTAAACGCTGTTCCGCGCCTTGTGTGGGTTTGATCTCACCCGAAGATTACAAAGAAGATGTCAATAACTCGATTCGGTTTTTACAAGGCGACACTAAAGAGCTTAATCAAGAGCTGATTGGGAAAATGGAAGCTGCGGCAGAAGCTTTGGAGTTTGAAAAGGCGGTGTTTTATCGTGATCGTATGGCGCTGCTGCGTGATGTGCAAACTCAGCAAGCGATTTATAAAGTCAAAGGCGAGGCAGATATCATTGCCATTGCTTATCAAGCTGGTGTGACCTGTGTGCAAATCATGCATGTGCGCAATGGCAAAATGCTCGGCGGAAAGAGTTATTTCCCTGATATGCAGGGTGATGATCTAGGTCAAATGCTCTCGGACTTCATTGCTAATTTTTACTTTCAGGTGGCAGACGAAATCCCTGCGGAACTCATCATCAATGTCGATATTCCAGATCGCAAAGACATGGAAGATGCACTACATCAGCACTTTGATAAAAAAATTCAAATCAAACATAAAGTGCGTGAAACCCGTGCAGAGTGGCAAGAATTAGCACAGATGAATGTACAACATGCGATTAAAGGTAAATTGGCTGACCATTTTGAATTGAATGAGCGCTTTCATCAGTTAGAGCAAGTCGTTGGGCGGCCGATTGACAGTATTGAGTGTTTTGATATTTCTCACACTATGGGGGAGGCAACTATCGCGTCTTGTGTGGTCTTTGATGCGGGTGGCGCAAGAAAGCGCGACTATCGCCAATTTTCCATCAATGACATTACCGAAGGCGATGATTATGCTGCCATGCGTCAAGCGCTGACCCGCCGCTATAAAAAGCATATGCTGCCCGATTTGCTATTAATTGACGGGGGTAAAGGTCAATTACACATGGCGATGGAAGTCATGCAAGAACTCGAGCTCGATGCCTTTATGGTCGGGGTGTCCAAAGGTGAGGGGCGTAAACCAGGTTTGGAAACTTTGCACTTTACCGATGGTGAAAAAATCCAATTGCCTGAAGACCATAAAGCCCTGCATTTGATTCAACAGGTTCGTGATGAAGCCCACCGATTTGCCATTACCAAACACCGAGCGAAACGAGATAAAAAACGTGGCTCATCGGTACTTGAGGTGATTCCGGGCTTAGGTCCAAAACGTCGTCGGGATCTGTTGACTCATTTTGGTGGCATTCAGGGGGTACTCAAAGCTTCGGAAAATGATTTAAAACTTGTACCGGGATTAGGCGATGTGATGGCGCGCACCATTTATAAAATCCTGCATGAATAGCGCGAACTAAGCCCAATCGATGACGCGTCAATCCTGAATTTGCCAAAATGCTCATTGACGCATGAGTCACAGATCATTCACATCATTTAATTTTTATACAATGATATAAAAATCAAAAATATGATCAGGGATGATGATGTCACTCGCACAGTTGTATCAACATATTGAACACAATGAATGGGTTGAGATTCCAGAAGGATGGTTGCAAGGGCGTACGATCTATGGCGGCTTAGTGGCTGGCATGATGATGCACAAAGCCGTTGCCACCATTGCCGATCCGCAGCGACGTTTACTTAGTTGTAATGTGACCTTTGTTGGGCCAGTACAATTGGCGCCCGTGCGTTTAAGTGCGGAAATTTTAAGACAGGGCAAATCCGTCACCACCATTGAAGTTCGACTTTGGCAAGATGATGCTGTACAAAGCATTTTATTGGCGAGCTTTGGTGTTCCACGTGAATCAAGCATTGCCGTCAATCAGGAGCGTCAAGCACCCAATTTTCCTGAAGTGAGCAGCTTAAAGATTGCCGAACATCATCCACTTGCACCCCAGTGCTTTCAGCAAATGGATTTGGTCTGGGTAGATGGGCAGTATCCATGTACAGCAAGTCAAAAGCCTGACTTTAGTGGTTGGATGCGTTTTAACCCAGAACGTCATGATAACCGTAAGATGACTGTTGCTGACCTAATGGTCTCGATGGATATGTGGCCGCCCGGTGTACTGCCTATGTACAAAACCATGGCACCTGCTAGTTCTTTAACGTGGACATTGACTTATGTACATCCCTTGCAATCAAACTTACATAATTGGTTTAAATATAAAGTATTTACCGATTATGCAGCGGATGGATACGCTACAGAATATGCTCATTTATGGGATGAAAATAACCAGTTGATAGCGATTGCGCGACAGGCTGTTACGGTGTTTGCCTAGTGACACTGAGGGGCATTTCGTATAAAGTGAGTGCAACTAACGATGGATAAATCCTCAAATTATTTTGCATTTTCATCGTGCATGAGGGGAAAACTGGGGTGTCTATGACAACAGGTCGAATCCTGAATATTCCTAATATTTTAACATTGGCACGAATTGCTTTAATTCCTGTGTTTTTGTTGGTGGCGTACTGGCCACCTGCAATGGGCGTGGGTGAGCATGCTGCAAGCATGTCACGTCATATATTGCTGACTGCTATTTTTGTGATCGCAGCTGTCACTGACTGGTTTGATGGCTACCTTGCAAGAAGTTTAAATCAGACTTCAGCATTTGGACGTTTTCTCGATCCTGTTGCAGATAAACTGATGGTCGCAACTGCGTTGATCGTCTTGGTGCAATGGCAACCGACCATTTCGATGGCCTTTGCAGCGATTGTAATTATTTCACGTGAAATCACGGTGTCTGCCCTACGTGAGTGGATGGCTGAATTAGGCGCGCGTACCAGTGTTGCGGTTTCAACCGTTGGTAAATATAAAACAGCATTTCAGATGATTGCGATTTCAGTGTTCTTGCTAAATTGGCAACCCCTAGAAATGTTGGCGTATGGATTGCTCTATACAGCCGTAGTTTTAACGTTATGGTCGATGTTTATATATTTGAAAGCCGCATGGCCGTATTTAAAGCAACCTTGATTTAAAGTAAGTTATTAAAAGCTCCGTGATCGGGGCTTTTTTATTGCCGAGTTTTTAGAAAAAATTGAGGGTTTGACTAGTTTGAACAGCGCTTCATTTGATTAGAGCTTGAAGTTAAATGTGAGACGTTAGTGCAAATTTTGGATAAAAAAATTCCCAGATTTTGGGGGAAATCTGGGAAGGAAAATCGGGGTTACTTATCGCTATTATGGAAGATGTTTCCATCTTCTTGATTGCTATTATAGGAAAGCAGATTTAGAAATACATGGAGTTTATTGTAGTGTAATGTTGTGTTTTATTGAGAAATGTATCACAAATTTACATTAAGAATTTTTGATACAAATTGGCCGATAACTTTGGTAGGTTTTGTTTGGATTTAAACAATGAAAATCGATATATGTGATGATAAAAATACATTTAACATTATTTAAATAATAAATACATTTATTTAAGTTTAAATAAAATTGATCAATGGATAAAAGATATTTCAGCAATGATGAAGATCATTTCCCAATGAAAGCTTACACAGACGTCATCTTTGTTTTGCGAAAATAGCAGTGCTCCGAAGCACAAAAAAAGAGCCTTTTTAGGCTCCTTTTTGAAGTTTGAAGTTTGAAGTTTGAAGTTTGAAGCTACGCGCTTCGCTTGTCTTGCGTAATTTTTAGAGCAATAAAAAAGAATCCTCAAGATTGGAGATTCTTTTCAATTAAAGCCTACGAGCAGCATAGCTGCTTGTCTTGCGGCGTGGCAGTACTCCTAAGCACAAAAAAAGGAGCCCCTTTGGACTCCTTCATGACATTTGAAGCTAAGCGCTTCGCTTGTCTTGCGTAATTTTTAGAGCAGCGCTCTAAAAATTACTCAGGCTTCAGCCCTTCGGCTTTTTCTAAAGATTCATCATTGCTGAAGAATTTTTCACGTTGCTCTTCAAGGAACTTTTTCGCGTCAGCTTCAAACACGTTTAAACGTTTTTCATTGATCAACGTCGTTTGGTGTTTTAGCCATTCTTGCCAAGCTTGTTTAGATACCGTATCAAACAATTCTTGTCCCTTCGCACCCGGGAATGGTGCAAAGTCTAAACCTTCCATTTCAGCCTGATATTTACGGCAAAACACTTGTCGAGACATATCAATACTCCATTTAACTTGAAAAAGTTATGCGTAAAGTTTTTCTAAACGTGCATGCGCGCGTTCAATTGCTGCTTCAACTTGAGCAGGTGCAGTACCACCAATGTGGTTACGTGCATTGACAGATGCTTCGAGTGTTAATGCTTTTTCGAAGACATCGGCCTGAATCAAGTCAGAGAACTGTTGAAGTTGCTCAAGGGTTAATTCTGAAAGATCTTTGCCTTCTTGAACACCGAGAGCAACTGCTTTACCCACAATCTCATGTGCATCACGGAATGCCACGCCATTTTTAACCAGGTAGTCGGCAAGGTCAGTTGCAGTTGAGAAGCCACGAAGAGCTGCTTCACGCATGATGTCAATGTTTGGCACTAGTGCAGGAATCATATCGGCAAATGCCATGAGTGAGCCACGAACAGTATCGATTGCATCGAATAGTGGTTCTTTATCTTCTTGGTTGTCTTTGTTGTATGCCAATGGTTGACCTTTCATCAGGGTCAATAGACTCATCAAGTCACCATATACACGGCCAGTTTTACCACGGATCAACTCAGGAACGTCTGGGTTTTTCTTTTGCGGCATGATTGAAGAGCCAGTGCAGAAACGGTCAGGAATGTTCACAAATTTGAACTGAGCCGATGTCCAAAGAATCATTTCTTCTGACATACGTGATAAATGCATCATGATGAGTGATGCTGCCGCATTGAATTCAATACCAAAATCACGGTCAGATACAGCGTCCAAAGAGTTTTCAGCGACAGCTTCGAAACCTAGTAATTCTGCAGTGAATGCGCGGTCGATCGGGTAAGTTGTTCCTGCAAGTGCAGCAGAGCCTAAAGGTAGGCGATTTACACGTTTACGGCAGTCAATTAAACGTTCTGAGTCACGTACCAGCATTTCAAACCATGCCATTAAATGGTGACCAAAAGTCACTGGCTGTGCAGTTTGTAAATGCGTGAAGCCCGGCATGATGGTATTGGTATTTTTCGCCGCTAAGCCCAAAATACCTTTTTGTAATTTTTGCAATAATTCTAAAATCGCATCGATTTCGTCGCGAACATACAGACGGATATCGGTTGCAACTTGGTCATTACGACTACGACCGGTGTGTAGTTTTTTACCTGTAATACCGATACGTTGAGTCAAGCGTGACTCAATATTCATGTGCACATCTTCTAGGTCAATGCGCCATTCGAAGTTACCCGCTTCAATTTCTGCTTTAATGGTGTTTAAGCCATTAATAATATCGTCACGCTCTTGTTCAGTCAGAACGCCGACTTTTGCAAGCATGGTTGCATGTGCAATTGAACCTGCAATATCTTGTTTATAAAAGCGTTGGTCAAACTGTACAGATGCTGTAAATTCAGCAACAAAAGCGTCAGTAGCTTCGGAAAAACGACCGCCCCACATGCCTGAAGTTTGGGCTTGTGACGGATTTGAGGAATTAGAAGATGTGGTCATGTCGGCTCAATAAGATAAAAAGCATAGAACTGAGCAAGAGTATAGCAAATTCGAACCCAGTTGCCGAAGGGCAAGTTGATCAAACTTTTAGACAAGGTTTGGGTCTATGACAATTTCTGTTTTTTCAGGAAAAATGGGCCGTTGGCATTATTTGTGGGAGCTGTTTCTTGCGGGCAATATTGTGGCTTTGGTCTTGGCTTTGGCACAAGCTCATTCGTGGCATGCTTTAAGTTTTTCCAGTGTCATGCAGCATATGTTGTTTATTAACTGGATTTTATTGGCATTTGCTGCATTTTCAGAGCTTTTGCAGAGTAAGACGCGTGGTTTAAGCATGAAAATGCTCATGTTTAGCGGGTTTGTTTTATTGCAAGCTTTGGTGTTGTTCACCACCTTAATTTTAAATGTCTTGATCTATTTTGGTGGAAATTTCAGTTTAACTGGCTTGAGTGCGGACGTTTTAACTGCTGGTGTGGTTTTAAATCTGAGCTATGGGGTGTTGCTTGGGGCATTTTGTTTTCGATATTTATATTTAAGAGAACAGTGGGGTCGACAACATCATAGTGAATTAAACTCACGCATTCAGGCTATGCAAGCTCGGATTCATCCACATTTTTTATTTAATAGCTTAAACAATGTGATTAGCTTGATTGCGATTGACCCAGATAAAGCGGAGCAAATGTTACTGAATTTATCTCGATTGTTCCGTGCAAGTTTTCAAGAATTGAAGTTGGTAAGTCTCAAAGATGAGATCGATCTGTGTCAGCGTTATTTGGCCATTGAGCAAATGCGTTTAGGTGATCGGCTTAAGGTGGAGTGGAAACTAGAAGGTATTGAACAATACGCTCAAGTACAAATTCCACTATTAACTTTACAACCTTTATTAGAAAATAGTATTTTTCATGGAGTTGAAAAGATTTTGACAAAGAGTACGATAAATATATTGATTGAAATATTACAAAATCAAATTAATATCGTTATTACAAATCCCTATACACAGGATACAATTAAATTACGTCAGGGGAATGGTATTGCCATCGAAAACGTGAAACAGAGACTTGAGGCATATTATGGTCAGCATGTCACTTTTCAAACCTACGCAGGCGAGGGAATGTATACGACTGTGGTGCAATATCAATATAAATAGAAATCTCAGTTGACCAATAAAAATAAATGATGTTAACGAGATAAGGAGGAGAAATGGACATCCTAATCTGTGATGATGAGCCTCTAGCAGTAGAGCGATTGTCACGTTTAGTCACTCAACTTGGACATCAAGTGGTTGCCAAAGCTTCACATGGTCAACAAGCGATTGACTTGGCTCAAAGCCTCGAGCCTGATGTCATCTTACTAGATATACAAATGCCTGAAATGGATGGGTTGACTTGCGCGAAATTGTTGCGTGAATTAGACCCCATGCCCGCTATTATTTTTTGCACTGCATATGATCATCATGCACTTGATGCATTTAAATCGAATGCAGAGGGATATTTACTAAAACCAGTTATGCAACAGGAATTGCAGCAGGTTTTAGATCATTTAACTAAATTAACCCAAGCTCAATTGAGCACGATAAAACAAAAAGAAAATATGGACGAAATTAAAATCAGCCGCCATCAAATCGCGGCAAAGACCTATCGTGGTGTAGAGTTGGTACCTGTGGAAAATATTTACTATTTTCTTGCAGATCAGAAATATGTCACTGTTCGGCACAAAAATGGCAGCGTACTCATTGATGAAACGCTGAAAGATTTAGAGCATGAATTTGGTGATCGTTTTATACGCATTCATCGCAATGCCTTGGTGTCTGTGAGCTTTTTAGATGGTTTAGAGGTTGTAAGCTCAGGGCAATATCAAGTGCGTTGTCGAGATTTAGACGAGCGCTTGGCGGTCAGCCGTCGACATTTACCGAATTTGCGTGAGCGAATACAAAAATTATAGGGCAAGGGTCAAAGTACATTGCGAATTAAGCTTGCATTTTCAACTGAGCAAGTTAAGTTTAGAATAATAGCCCTATAGACTGTATTTTAAAATTTATGAATATCCTTAAGATCGCAACTCGACAAAGCCCGCTTGCACTTTGGCAGGCGGAACATATTCGTGCACGCTTAGAAGCACTTCATGCAAATTTGAAAGTTGAGTTGGTGACCTTTGTGACTCAAGGTGACAAGATTCTAGATACCCCTTTAGCCAAAATTGGGGGAAAAGGATTATTTGTAAAAGAATTAGAAGCGGCGTTGTTGGATGGTCGTGCAGACTTAGCAGTTCATTCGATGAAAGATGTGCCGATGGCATTGCCTGAAGGTTTAAGCTTGGCCGTGATTTGTGAGCGTGAAGATCCATTAGATGCTTTCGTTTCAAATACCTATAACAGTTTTGATGATTTACCACAAGGTGCGAAGGTTGGGACATCGAGCTTGCGCCGCAAATGCCAAATTTTAAAACAACGTCCTGATCTTGAGATTATTGATCTGCGTGGCAATGTGGGTACGCGTTTATCTAAACTCGATGCGGGCAACTATGATGCGATTATTTTGGCGAGTGCAGGGCTGAAGCGTTTGGGTTTAGCAGAGCGTATTCGTCATACTCTTGAGCCTGTTGTGAGTTTACCTGCAGTTGGACAAGGTGCATTGGGCCTAGAATGTCGTAGCCAAGATCAAACTGTATTGGATTTAATTTTGCCCTTAATGCATGCAGAGACCAATGCTTGTGTACGCGCAGAACGTGCATTTAATGCATATCTAGAAGGTGGCTGCCAAGTACCGATTGCAGGTTATGCAACCTTAGAAAATGGTCAGATTCATTTAGAAGGTCGTGTCGGTAGTGTTGACGGTCAAACCTTGTTGAAAGCACAGCAAGTAGGTCTTCCTGAACAAGCTGAACAGCTCGGTGTCAAATTGGCACAAGACTTGTTAGCCCAAGGTGCAGGTGAAATTTTAAAGGCACTGTATTAATACATGCTTTTTATCAATACACGTCCAGCAGATCGTGCAACGCAGCTTAGCTTGACGCTGCGCTCTGCGGGTGTTGCTGTGGCTGAGCTTCCATTACTTGAGCTCAAGCCACGAGCATGGTCAGAAGCATTGGCAGCGTGCTACGCCCAGTTGAGTGCTGCGGATGTATTGGTTGTGGTGAGCCCTTCTGCGGTTACCTTTGGAATGCAAGGTTTGCGTAAGGCAGGTATTTCATTAGAGCAGCTCGAACATATTCAATGGGTTGCAGTCGGTGATGCAACTGCAGCAAAGCTGGCTGATTATGGCATTCACAGTGTCGTACCGCAGGTGGAAACCTCGGAGGGAATGCTCACCTTAAGCCATTTAGAACAATTGGAGGCTGGGGCTTGTGTTGCGTTTTGGCGCGGTGAAGGTGGTCGTCAATTTATGATGCAGCAGTTGCTAGCACGTGGCATTCAGGTTCTCAATTTTGTGCTATACGAACGGCATCTACCGGAAGAGACCACTCAAAAAGTAAAAACACTCATTTCTGAACATCAGTTGTCATCTCCATATTGTATGTTGATCACCAGTGAGGCCAGTTGGCTCAATTGGCTTGACCTGATTCAGTCGCATTTATCAGTACTGCGCCATGCACATTTTTTAGTTTTAGGTGTAAGGTTGTTCGAGCTACTTGAGCAAAGTCGTATAACACTGAACAAAGATTTTAAAATTATTCAACTCGAAGATTTAAACGCGACACACATATTGCAGCATGTGCAAGTCGTGCAGGGAAATACATGAAGAAGTTGTTTGTCGTTGTGGTCATTGTCGCCGTACTTTGGTTGGCTAAACTCAGTTTTGACCTATTTCAAGTCAATGCTCAACAAACCGAACTGATGCAACAGCAAACTTTATTGCAACAGCGCAATGCAGGTTTGAATGATCAGGTCGTGGCTTTGAAACGTCAGTTGAGCGGCACAACGACCGAGATGTCGGCTGCAACGACATCGAATGCTTCGATTGCTGCTGAGGCGACCCATAGTATTGAGCCGATGTTGGTTGTGGGCCAGCAACTTGATTTGGTTGAATTTGCCATGCAGCAACAACAATTTGCTGTCGCCTTGGAAAAATTAAACCAATTAGATCAACAATTAGATCAGTTGAGCTTGGCACCTGCACTGCGCATGAGTTTGCATCAGGTAATTCAAAAAGACCGTGAAACCTTAAAGCAATATGTGACAGAGCGTCAGTTGCAGTCTGATAAAGTGAAAAATACTCTGCAATCGATCGATCAATTGTTAGAAAAAGAAATATTAAAGCCCTATAGTTCAAAAGAGCAGCAAAAAGGTCTTTCTTTTTGGCAAAAATGGATTCAAGTCGAATCAGTCGAACAACCGAGTCCCTTATTAATGCAGCGTAGCTTGGTATTAAAAGAAATGCAGTTACGTTTAATTTTGGCTCAGCAGGTTTTAAATCAAGGACAATATCCTCAATTTCAACAAGAAATCACTGAAATTATGCAAATTATGCAGCAATTGCCAGATGCTTCATTAAAACCAATACGCCAACGTTTAGAACAATTAAAGGATATTCCGGTTATTTCTGTACCGCTGTTAAATACTCGGGCACTCATAGGATAATCGACTATGAAACATATTTTATTTGCCTATTTATTTATTAGCTTATTGGTTGTTGCCATTATTAGTTTGCTGAGTTTTGGACATGGTGCAGGCTATGTCTATTTATACTGGCGTGAATGGCAAGTTCAATCCAATATTTGGTTTTTAGCATTATTGCTGGCACTACTGAGTTTGTTCGTGCAAATGCTTTGGTATGCGGTTAAACGCTATTTAAGTCGAGAACAGCGTAAATCTGAAACAGTCTTTAGTTTTAATAAACTACATCCCTATGAGCAATTGGCTGTCATTTGGCTTTTAAATGCTGCGCAAGATCAAAAAAACTTTATTCAGCAAGCTTTTACTGAGTCTGGATTATTAAAAGGGGTGATCGATGCGCGTTTATATTGGATTCAGCAACAATATGAAACAGCATTAAATGCATTAACTCAGACTAATCCAATGGCTTTTGAGCTTGCAGAATTGCAACGGATTGAAATTTATTTATCTCAACAAGAGGGTGAAAAGGCTTTAACGCATCTTGAATTTTTAAATCAACATGAACTATCGCCATGGTTGAAAAAAGTCAGTAGTGCCTATGAGCAGCGCCTAACCACGCTATGGGGCATGTTTGCGTTGCAGTTTCCTTGGTTGTATTTGCGTTCGACACGTTATGGACATTTAGATGAGCTGACAAAACAAGCTTGGTTGGAGCAATTATTATCAGCGTTTGATCAAGCTGATGTCGATGACTTACAGTATTTAAAGCAGCGTTATTTGGATTTACAAGATCAAATCACAGAGCGTAAATATGCGGTCAAAGTGCTTTGGTTAAAAGTCTTGTCTCGTATGCCAGAGATGAGTCAGGAGCATGAGCAATTGGCCATTCATTTGCTGGAACAGCAATTTAACAAAGAAGTGTTCTTTTTGTGGTTCCAGCAAAAAATGCTGAAGCAAAACCCTGACTATGTGGCTGTAGAACAGCAGATTCAACGTTGGGAAGAAAAGTATCCTGCGCTGCCTGTTTTTAGTTTTGCAAAATGGAATATTTACCAAGCGACAGCACGTCAAGCTGAAGCAGATGCATTGTTAGAATTATATCCAAATGATGTATTAATGAGTTATTTACGCATCAAGTCAGCCTTAAATCAGCAGGATGACTTGATCAAACAATTAAATTTAATATTTGAAAATAATGCCAATTTTATGGAAATTCGAATATAAGGACATTATATGCAAGAAGATTTAGCTCAATATTCATTGGTTCATACTCAACACGTCGCTTGGGGGGATATGGATGCTTTTGGTCATGTAAATAACGTGCATTATTATCGTTATATGGAAAGTGCGCGGATTGGTTATTTAGATCAGTTGGATATATTTAATCAGTCTGTGGTTACGGTTGTGGCTTCAAGCCAATGTAAATATTTAAGCCCAGTGGTTTATCCTGATATTTTAAAAGTGGCAACGCGCGTTGAAGAATTAAGAAATAGTGCATTTCGTATGAGTTATATATTATGGAGTGAACAGCAACAAAAAATCGTTGCAACAGGCGATGCAGTTATTGTATGCGTGGATAAAACTACCCTACAAAAAACTTCAATTCCAGAAAGTATAAAAACTAAAATAAAAGCTTTGGAGATTTCAGTGGGAAATAATATTTAAATACAATTTAACTTTATATATTTTAAGGAGTCGTGTTAAAATATTGTAGTAAAATGAAAGTTATTTATTGAATAAAAATTTTATTATAATATTATGAGCGAGTTTTCATAAGCATTATTAAAATGAAATTTCGGAGTGAAAGATTATGCCTGATATTAGTAATTTATCAGTTGAAGAGTTAAAGAAGCTTCAAGTAGAAGCTGAAGCGCTGATTGCATCTAAAAAAGATCAAGCGATTGAAGATGCGTACAACCGTATTGTTGAAATTGCAGAAAATTTAGATTTAAGCGTTGAACAAATCCTTGAATTTGGTTCAAGCAAACGTAAAAAATCAACTCGTAAAGCGGTTGAACCACGTTACCGTAGCAAAACCAATGCAGATGACACTTGGACTGGTCGTGGTAAACAACCGCGTTGGTTAGTGGCTGAGCTAGAAAAAGGCGCGAAACTAGAAGACTTCTTAATTTAAGAATAATTCATGAAATCGTCATATCCTGAGTTCAGGATAATTAAACCAGGCAAATGCCTGGTTTTTTTATCTCTTTGAATTGGCTATGCAGAAAAAGTATGCATAATGTGTCTATAAAGAAAAATGTTTAAATGATGGAAAAAAATTGATGGATCGGTTGTGGTGGGATGATCAATAAAACTAATAATATTCGGTGGCTCATTTTTGCTGCGATCAGTTTTTTAATTTTCGTTATGCTGCAAGTACCAGCAGCGTGGCTCATTACAAAGTTTTATAAAAATAACCAAATGCTACATAACGTCAGTGGCAATATTTGGCACGGGCAAGCAGATTGGACACGAGGAAACTTGAAAGGCTCGTTAAACTGGAACACGCGCCCGTGGGATTTGATTTTATTGCGCTTGGGTGCAAATGTTGAAATTCATAGTGGTAATACCAAACTGCAAGGTGTGATGGGGTATGGTTTTGGTAAAAGTATTAGTATTAAAAACTTAGAGGGTCAAATTGCTCCTGAAACCTTAAAAAGTTTTGCCGATTGGCAATGGCCAACGAATGCCATTCAATTAAATGATGTGCAGTTTAAATATAAGCCACAACAGGGATTTAGTCAGTCATCAGGCGAGATGCAGTGGGCAGGCGGGGATTTATCCTTTAGCTTTGCACAGCGTCAAGAGTCAATGAATGTGCCTGCCATGTTGGCTCAATTAAAAGACGATAATGGCAAATTGTCGATTGATGTTCGAGATCAACGTGAACAAAAAATGATGAATATGTCACTTGAGCCAGACCTCATGTTGGATGTGCAATTAACCCAGCGCTTTTTGATGAATGTTGCTTCCTATGAAGGTAAGGCAGGATTAGATACGTATGTGATTAGTTCGCGTCAACCCCTATTGAGTGGGGTGAACTGATGGCTGACTATTTCGAAAAAATCCGCGAGATCAATTGGAAGCAAACAGATCGACTTGCACCTGTGGTCTTGGCTTTAATAATTTTGTACCTGTGCTGGAAGTTAGCCGCTTTATTTTGGTTATTGATTGCACCGCCACAAGCCATGCAGTTAGACCGAGTTGAATTGGGTTCACAGCAAACGCAAGTTCCTAATATTAGCTCTTTTGCCTTGTTTCAGGAAAACCGCAGTTCAGCAGCTGACGCGCAGTTAAATATGGTGTTACAAGGTGTGGTGGTTGGACAGCCAAGTCGCTACTCGTCGGCAGTGATTAAGGTCAATGAGAGTTCAGATCGCTACTTGGTTGGAGAAACCATTCAAGGTTCATCATATCAACTGGCTGAAGTTTATTGGGATAAGGTGATTTTAACGCAGGGTAATGGTGCACGGCGTGAATTGGCCTTCCAAGGTATTGAAAACGGATTAGATCAACCGATTGTCCCTACAGCCAATGCAACCTCAGGCGGATCTTTGCAGAATAACAGCATGCAAAATACAACTGATCCTGCAAATTCAGGGCAAAGCACAACGCAGTCCGCGATTGGTCAGGCCGTACAACGCATGACTGAAAATCGTGAACAATATATGCAGGAAATGGGGGTAAATCCATCAGTTAATGGTGGGTTTGAAGTTTCAAATCGAACACCTGCAGCCTTAAGAAATAAATTGGGTTTGCAGCCGGGTGACCGCATCATGTCTTTAAATGGGCAGGCGGTCGGTGCAGGACAATCTGAGGCGCAATTATTAGAACAAGCCCGCCGTGAAGGGCAGGTGAAACTTGAAGTCAAACGTGGTGATCAAGTGATGACCATACAACAGGATTTTTAGTGATGTTTCATCACTTTATAGGGTTAGGAAACACAGGCGTATATGGCTTTATTTAATAATAACCGTTCAACTTTAGCTGCCTATGCCATGGTGCCCTTGGTTGCTATGGTCAGCACAGCAAGTTATGCACAAACATGGAAAATCAATTTACGTGATGCAGATCTTACGGCATTCATTAATGAAGTCGCAGATATCACGGGGAAAAATTTTGCAGTTGATCCACGGGTACGAGGAAATGTAACGGTTATTTCCAATAAGCCTTTAAATAAAAATGAAGTCTATGACCTGTTTCTCGGTGTGTTGAATGTGAATGGTGTAGTGGCGATTCCATCAGGCAACACCATTAAACTGGTTCCAGACAGTAATGTAAAAAGCTCGGGCATTCCTTATGATGCGCGCCACCGTGCGTCTGGAGACCAAATTGTCACCCGAGTAATTTGGCTCGATAACACCAATGCCAACGACTTAATTCCAGCCCTACGTCCCTTGATGCCACAATTTGCACATTTGTCGGCAGTGGCAGGGACTAATGCGCTGATCGTCTCAGACCGTGCAAGTAATATTTACCAGCTCGAAACGATTATTCGTAATTTAGATGGAACGGGTCAAAATGATATCGAAGCTGTGACGCTGCAATCGAGTCAGGCCGAAGAAATGATTGGACTGTTAGAGTCGATGAGTTCGACCGGCGCATCAAAAGACCCGAAAGGGTCACGAATTCGTATTATCGCGGACAATCGAACCAATCGCATTATCATTAAAGGTGATACAGCGACACGTAAACGCATTCGTAAGATTATTGAAACTTTAGATGTGCCTGCAGCAGATCGATTGGGTGGGTTGAAAGTCTTTCGTTTGAAGTATGCCAGTGCAAAAAACTTGTCGGAAATCTTACAAGGCTTGGTCACGGGGCAAGCTGTTTCGAGTACGAATTCATCGAATAGCTCAAACAGCAGCACGATGAACAGTTTAATGAATGAGAGTAACAGTTCGAATTCACAGTCATTCAGCTCACAAAATAACACCAGTTCAGGTATTAACCTCAACAGCAATAACTCTTCCAATAATACGCAAAATGGTATTTCAAGTTTTAATGCCAATGGCGTCAGTATTATTGCCGATACCACACAAAATGCACTGATTGTGAAAGCAGATCCGCAGCTCATGCGTGAAATTGAATCTGCAATTTCTCAGCTGGATATTCGTCGTCAGCAAGTGCTGATCGAAGCGGCGATTATTGAAGTCGAAGGCACGGATACCGATCAACTCGGTGTGCAATGGGCGTTGGGTGATATCAGTAGTGGTATCGGCTTAATTAACTTTGATAACTTTGGTTCGAGTTTAAAAAATATTGCCGCAGGATATTTAACTGGCGGCGCTGCGGGTGCAGGTAGCGCGGTGAGTGCCGGTACTTCTTTGGTCCTTGGTGATTATCGTGAAGGCAGTGATGGTTCACGCAAACTCTATGGTGCGATGATTCAGGCCCTAAAAGAAAAAACCAAATCCAATTTATTATCTACACCGTCGATTGTGACGATGGACAACGAAGAAGCCTATATTGTGGTGGGTGAAAACGTTCCATTTGTGACAGGTTCGGTCACCACCAATGGTGGCACAGCCAATCCATATACATCGATTGAGCGTAAAGATGTCGGTGTGACTTTGAAAGTTGTGCCGCATATTGGCGACGGCGGTTCGGTGCGTTTAGAGGTCGAGCAAGAAGTTTCTGGTGTAAAAGACAATAAAGGTCAAGCGTCGGATTTGGTTACGACTAAACGCGCGATCAAAACCTCGATCTTGGCAGAGCATGGTCAAACAATTGTGTTGGGTGGTTTGATCTCTGATAATACATTGCATGGGCGTCAATCCGTTCCGGGGCTAGGGGCTATTCCTGTACTGGGTAAACTTTTTAGCTCGGAAGGAAAGTCCAACAGTAAACGCAATTTACTGATCTTTATTCATCCGACTATTGTTGGAAATTCTGCCGATGTGAAGAGAATGTCTCAGCAGCGCTACAGTCAGCTCTATAGTCTGCAACTGGCATTGGATAATGACGGTAATTTTGCGAAATTACCTGAAAATGTGGACGATGTGTATCAACAGCGCATACCTGTTTCAAAAGGTACAGCGCCAGCCCCTGTGTATAAGACGGTACCGACAGCACCACAAATGACACAGCCAGCGGCAGTGGTCTCCACGCCAGTCGCCATTGAACCTGCGGTGAAGCGCCAAACCATTACCGTACCGAATGGCAAAGTGGCGGGCATGCCTTAGGTTAGACAGCAGAGTGGTTTAGCTTTGAAACCACAGCATGCTATGATGAAAAAAACGAGCAATAGAGAATTAACTTCATGACTTGGAAAATTCAAGCAATTTCTGGTGATTTAACAGGACAAGAAATTAGTATTGAGCGTGATATGTTGGTGGGTCGCCACCAGCAAGCAGATATTGTTTTGCAAGAATCTGATGTATCGCGTAAACATGCTGCCTTTGTACTGAAAGATCAGGCACTCTGGTTGCAAGATCTTAATTCATCTAATGGGACGTTTATTAATGATGTCCGTTTGACTGGTGAATCACTTTTAAAAGAAGGTGATATTGTACAGTTTGCCAGTGTGAAGTTTAGTTTATTGGCTCCAGCTAAAGCTGTTCAGATCCCAGCGGATATTGAACAAAGCGTTGAAGCGTTGCAAACAGAAGAAATTACACCTGTTCAGCAGCCGTCTGAAGCTGTTGCAGTTTCTGAAACTGTAGCACAAGAGTCTGTAGCAAACACGTCTGAAACTAAGGCACAAGAGCCTGTTGTTAAAACCGCAGCACAACAAATGAATGATCAAGGTATGCCAGAGTTGAAAGAGCGAGATGGCTCGGTTCAATTGACTCGTGATGGTATGCCGACCAATGTAGGTGTGCCTAAACCTGCACCAATTCCTGAGGGAATTGACGTAACTGCTGTTCCGAAAAATGAAGCATGTGATGTAGAAATTCCAGCGACATGTGTAGAGCAAGAGCGTGAAGCGCAAAAAAATGCCTCTGTGGGCTTAATCTCAGTCATTGTTTTAATCATTCTTGCAATTATTGCATGGGTCTTGTTTAAATAAACCGAGACATTCCTCAAAAGGCATGCATGGGCATGCCTTTTTTATGGGGAAAATTTACAAAAAATAGAGGGACATTATGTTTGAAGTTCGTTTAGCAGAACGCCAAATGATTTTATTTGATCTGGATGGAACGCTAGTCGATTCAGCATCTGACTTACATCGTGCGATGAATATGAGTCTAAATGCGTTGCAATTACCGTTGGTCACAGAAGCGCAGGTGCGAAACTGGATTGGGAAAGGAACTTCATTGTTTTGTCATAGCGTACTTGAATACTTGACCGGGAAGGTGGATGCCGCACAGCACCATCTTTTACTGGAAACTTTTCTAAAGATTTACAATGCAGATCCTTGTGTTTTGACGCAGCCCTTTGACGGCATTCTAGCGTTCTTGGATTGGGCAAAAGCAGAAGAGAAAATTCTGATTTGTGTGACCAATAAACCAGAGCAACCGGCACGCAGTATTGTGCAGGCACTAGGTATGCATGAATACTTTGATGATGTGATTGGCGGAGATCGTTTTGAAGAGCGTAAACCACATCCCAAGCAGCTAGAGTATTGTGCGGAGCATTATGCCTTGCCGAAACAGCAAATTTTGATGGTGGGTGATTCTGTCAATGATGTAGAGGCAGCACGTCGTGCGGGTATTGATTGTATTGTGGTCAGCTATGGCTATAATCATGGTGAAAATATTCGAGATTGTCAGCCGCAGCACGTGGTTGATAACTTAAAAGAATTATTGGGTTGAAATAAGTAGGGTTAAGGAAGTGAAAATGAGCAAGTGTGTAGTATTTCGATGGCGTCACTCAATCAGCATGAGAAGAAATTAACTGAAATTGACCACGCGAAATATAGAGAAACCTAAATGACTACACAAACTCAATTTGAACAACTGAAAACTGCTGGATATAACTTGATTCCAGTATATCGTCAGCGCTTGGCAGATACAGAAACTCCACTTTCTGTCTTTGCGCGATTAAAACAACATAAACAAGCCTATTTATTTGAATCTGTAGAGGGTGGCGAAAACTGGGCGCGTTACTCCATTATTGGCTTGGGCGAGTCCACCGTATTTTCGTGTAATGAAGGGCAGTTGACCGTTCAACATGCTGATGGCTCGGTTGAAAAACAACAATGTGCTGACCCATTTCAATACATTCGTGACTTCCAAGCACAATATAAAGTGCCTACACAGCAAGATTTGCCAGCGTTGCCGAGCTTTACCGGTGGATTGGTTGGATACTTTGGTTATGATGCTGTACGTTATATCGAACCAAAGCTCAATAACGTTCCAGAAGCTGACCCGGTCGGGATTCCGGATATTTGGATGATGCTATCAAAAACCGTCATCGTCTTTGATAACCTTAAGGATACCTTATTCTTAATTGTGCATGCCGATGTAAATGATGCTGAGGCCTATACCAAGGCGCAGCAACAATTGGATGAGCTAGAAGAACTTTTGGCAACCCCAATTGCACTCAAAGCAAATAAGCATACTGCACCACAGTTTGAATCCATCACTGGACATGACAACTTTATTAACTCTATTGCGAAAGTAAAAGAGTACATTAAAGCCGGTGATGTGATGCAGGTTGTGCCGGGCCATCGTATGGTATCCGATTTTGATGGTGAGCCTTTGCAGGTCTATCGTGCACTACGTCACCTGAATCCATCGCCATATTTGTTCTTGGTGCAAGGGCAGACACTAGAAAATGACATTCCTTTTCATATCGTCGGTTCATCACCTGAAATTTTGTCCCGTTTAGAAAATGGTGTGGCAACAGTTCGTCCTTTGGCGGGAACGCGACCACGGGGTAAAACAAAAGAAGAAGATTTAGCGCTAGAAAAAGATTTGCTATCTGATGAAAAAGAAATTGCAGAGCATTTGATGTTGATCGATTTGGGGCGAAATGATGTTGGACGCGTTTCTAAAATCGGTAAAGTTCACGTGACTGATCAAATGGTGATCGAACGTTATTCGCATGTCATGCACATTGTGTCAAATGTGCAAGGTGAAGTACGTGATGATGTCGATGCTTTGGATGTTTTTAAGGCAACATTCCCTGCGGGTACGCTTTCAGGCGCACCAAAAATCCGTGCTATGGAAATTATTGACGAAGTTGAACCAGTAAAACGTGGAATTTTTGGTGGTGCTGTTGGTTATTTAGGCTGGCATGGCGAAATGGACATGTCGATTGCGATTCGTACCTGTGTAATTCGAGAAAATAAGGTCTATGTTCAGGCTGGAGCAGGGGTGGTTTATGACTCAAATCCTGAATCAGAGTGGAATGAAACCCAAATAAAAGCTCGCGCAGTGATCAAAGCGGTTGAATTATCATCAAATGGATTGATTTTATGAGTTTTTCACGTTTTTTTTAGAAAAAACACTTGCAAGGATTTCAAGATTTGCTAAACTGCACACCGTTCCGATACGAAACGTACGAAACACTAAGAAACGCCGGCATAGCTCAGTTGGTAGAGCAACTGACTTGTAATCAGTAGGTCCACAGTTCGAATCCGTGTGCCGGCACCATCTTAGGGAGTTTGAGAGTGAGTAGAGAGAACAACACTGAAGTAAGTGTAAAATGGTGAGGTTCCCGAGCGGTCAAAGGGGGCGGACTGTAACTCCGCTACGAAAGTTTCGAAGGTTCGAATCCTTCCCTCACCACCAATTTTAAGACTTCAATAAGTGGTTTGTACCAACATCGTGCGGGAGTAGCTCAGTTGGTAGAGCGGTAGCCTTCCAAGCTACATGTCGCGAGTTCGACCCTCGTCTCCCGCTCCATATCTATTGAAGTGCTTATATTTGCTCTTATAGCTCAGTGGTAGAGCACTCCCTTGGTAAGGGAGAGGTCTCGAGTTCAAATCTCGATAAGAGCTCCAGATTTTACAGTTTAGCAACTTTAAATGTTGCGCAAGATTCCAGAAGCAGGCTTTTTAGTCTGCTTTTCAAGTATTGGGTGTTTATTTTTTTAGGCGATATGTCGGAGCTGGGTTTTACTCAGAATTGTGTTCGACGTAAACGAGGAAGAAAAGCATGGCTAAGGCTAAGTTTGAACGTAATAAGCCGCACGTTAACGTGGGCACAATCGGTCACGTTGACCATGGTAAAACGACTTTAACAGCTGCGATTGCAACTGTGTGTGCAAAAAAATTCGGTGGTGAAGCGAAAGATTACGCTGCAATCGACTCTGCACCAGAAGAAAAAGCACGTGGTATTACAATTAATACTTCACACGTAGAATACGATTCTCCAATCCGTCACTACG
>NZ_VPAK01000030.1:0-24434 GCF_013419295.1 Acinetobacter sp. YH12094 | reverse complement strand
TGTCTGCTAGGGACAGCTGCCCTGTTTGTTTCCATGCCATGTCGGTGTCTTTTGTTATGTGGTTGATTATAAAGCATTATATCATTTTAACGAACTTTTGTGTATCTGTTCGTGCAAAGGTTTCTATGATCAACAGCCGTAAAAAAAGCCCATATCTAGATGAGCTTTTTTCTTTCTCTGAGGAAGAGTATAGCGACAATCAACTGAAATCATGGAACACATGGTTGAGATGACTGCTAAAGAACAATAATCATATTATGATAATTTATCCAATATTTATAATTAATAAATTCAATTAATAACATAAATTTATCAGATTAATTAAATATCATCTTTACAACATTGCATCAGTTATGCGCAAACAGATCAGGCTTAAATGGCGTCCGATTCTTCCATCATACTGCTGTATTTTTTCTCAATACGCGCTGTACAGTCTTGCAGCATTTCTACAACTTTCTGAAAATTCATAAAATCAAAACGATTTTTAGACGCCAATAGGGTCAAAGCAAGTGGGGGTTCTTTACTGGAGAATTTAATCGGAATCGATAGGCTCGACATATTCGGGTCAACTTCACCATTGGAAAAATAATAACCCTGCTTTTTAATCTTTTTCATTTGCAGCATAAATTCTTCTTCATTATGCGCAAAACCAACTTGAGATAATTCATCTGCAAAACGGTGGTAATAATCTAAAATCCGTTGCTTGGGTAACTGGGACAAAATCACTTTAGATGATGAGCCTTTATACATCGGACGCGGGCTACCTCGACCATAAGCCAAGGCAGTATAGTCTTTGTAAAGTTCATGATGCACATCAATACAAGAGTCGATATTCAGATGCGTCAATAAGCAACAAGACTCTGTGCGTTCCACAATTTCTTTCATGAAGGGAATGCTAATTTGCACCAATGGATCGGTGGTGCGAGAAATAAAATCAAGCACAGCAATTTTTGAACCCAGTGTGTAATCGCCAGAAGTCCCACTGAGGCGCTGCAATAATTCAGCAGAAACCAGTTCTTTTAAATAGCGATAGCTCGTTGGTTTAGATAAGCCTAATTCTTCACTAATAATGTCGACATTGATGATGGGACGAGCAACTGAAAATAAGTCGAGTACGGTGAGAATTTTACCAAAACTGGAAAGCGCCATAAGAACCTGCTTGGTCACAATAAAAAATGAATCGTTAAGTTACTTTATAACAAATTGCTCGGCCTGATGTTGCGATTTTCTACACTGGAAATGAAACAAATCTGAAATATCACAGGGTTTCTTGGGTCATCCTGATAAAAGCATAGTAAAAACCTGAAATACTCATTTAAAATATAGTTGAATTATCAAAATAAGATATTTTTATTGACTTCGGTTTGTTTTTTTAGCAAAATTGTTGTGAAAATATCCTATATTGAATAAATATTGCCCATTCTTTCGATGCGCAGGCAATGTTGCACACTACTTTTTGTATTCAAATGGTTTGAAACACGATTTGAATCGCTTCTTTACTTATTGAAATTTCTAGTCATTCCTGTGCCGTGATACAGGTTGTGCTGTCGAATGTTTAAGCATTCGATAGGAGGCCGTTTTCACTAAAAAGAAGCAAACCGATGAGATCAATCATGCTGCTGACGAAACAAATACTCGCTTTTCGGCCCAATAAAATGGACTGGATTTTTGCGACCAAAACGTTCATCGCGAGCATGTTGGCATTGTATGTGGCCTTTGTACTGAATTTGGCTTATCCGATTTGGGCGATTGGCACCGTTTTCGTGATCGCGAATCCATATTCAGGGATGACGTCTTCAAAAAGTTTGTATCGTGTATTAGGAACATTCTTAGGGGCGGCCGTGTCGGTGGTGGCACTGCCACATCTCATCCATATGCCAGTACTGTTTACAGTGTTTTTGGCTGTTTGGGTTGGGTTTTGCTTGTATTTGTCACTGCTAGACCGTACGCCTCGTAGTTATGTTTCCATGTTGGCGGGTTATACCACGGTCATTATCTGTTTTAACGTGGTGTATTTTATTGATACCGCTTCGATCTTCGATATGGCCTTGGGGCGTTTTCTCGAAATTACGGTAGGTGTGGTCTGTAGTGCCATCGTGACTACGACATTATTTCCAATGCATATTGGCCCTGCAGTCGAAACACGGGTGAGTAAAACCTTTGCCGATACCAAAGAAATTTTTGATCAGATTTTATTAGAGCCTGCCGAACTAGAAAATTATTCAAAAAATCTCGGCAATATTGCACGAGATATCGCGGATATACATGTCATGGCGGTGCATTTGTCTTATGAAAAATCAACCTTAAAAGGCATGACACGTCCGTTGCAGGAAATCTTGCATCAGTTGAGTTTGTTGGTCAGTAACCTGGTGGCCATGTCTGAGCGGATGAAACAATTAGACGGTTTAGACACACATTATCGGACGGCACTCAAGCAAGCCCATGAACATATTGCCGCGTTTTTATTAGATCAACATCAGATTGAGGAAAGTGAACTTAATCAATTACCTGAACAATTTGAGCAAGATTTTCAACACATTCAGACACAGGCATTGCCATCACAGCAGGTGATTTTGGGTAGTCTAAAAATGGATATTCGCCATTTTATTCAGAATATCCGTGCGATTCGCTTGCTTTGGCAGCGGGTACAGCAAGGCGACTCCACTTTACCAACCACACTGACCGCCTTGAGCAATAGTCATTATCCGACTTTGCACCGTGATGCGGGGGTTGCTATTCGTGGCGGAGTGTCTGCGTGTCTGATTATTTTAATTTCTACGGGTTTTTGGATCGTTAGTGGTTGGAAAGCTGGATTTATGATGGCTGAAATGGCTGCGATCAGTGCCTGTATTTTAACGGCAATGGATAACCCTGTTCCTGCATTGAAAATGTTTATTCGAGCCAATATGTATGCGGCTTTCATGGTGTTTATCTACGCCTATGGCATTTTCCCGCATGTGACCGCCTTTTGGCAGTTGATCGTGGTGTTAGCACCGTTTGTGATGTTCTGTCTGATGCTGTTTTTACATCCACCTTTAATTGGAATTAGCTTGCCATTACTGATGGGGGCGATTATGGGACTGAATATTCAAAACCGCTTTAGCCTCGATCAGGTGTTTTTTTTTGATGCATCGATTGGGACGGTTTTGGGACCCATTATTTCGGTGTTTATTATTCATTTAGTGCGTGCAATGTCACCAGATATGACGGCCCAACGCATCCTTTCTCAGCATTATAAGGCACTGCGTCAGGCTTTATATCTGCCGTACGGCTTACCGTTTCGGGTGCATTTACGCAGTATGTTGGACCGAATTGGCATCCTAAACAGCAAAATGGTGCAATCAGGAAATTTGAAACAACAGATCGAGTGGGCTTTGGTGGAAGCCAGTGCGGTGATTGATTTGACCCGCTTACAAGAACTCATGAATAAACTCGATCCGAATGATGCATTGGTCAGCGAACTCGAAGAGTTACAACAGGATTTAGATGACTATTTTCGGGCCATGGAACAAGGGCAAAAGAATGTGTATATGAGCTTGAAACAGCAAATTGTAGAGCGAATTCAACGATTGAATCAGGCCGTTCAGGGTATTGAAAACGACGATGTTATGCATCGAATTCAGTATTTACTGAACAATATTCAAAGCAGTTTTTGTCATGTTCTAACACAGCAGACTCCAAATCATTTACAGGTCGAGGCACAACATGGGTGAGCTAAATGTATATGGCGTCTATGTGCCCATTCTATTGATTCAAGCGGTATTGGCCTATCTGTTATTACGGGTCATCATGCGTTTGCTTGACCGATGGATGACGCCAGATTGGGTGCCGATGCCCAATATTTTTTATTTGGGTGTATTTGTGATGTTGCTTTGGCTGGTGCATGAAATCTTTATTTTCTGCCAGTTCTAAGCCCCTAAAAAATGAAATGATTGAGGTAATCGTATGACCAATTTGAATGTCCGAAAATATGTTCGGCCTGTATTGTTGATAATCGTGCTATGTGGCGCATTACTTGCGCTGAAACATATTTGGGACTACTACAATTCGGAACCATGGACGCGTGATGGACGGGTACGTGGTGACGTGATTCAAGTGTCATCGGATGTTTCAGGTTTGGTCACAGACGTTTTAGTTCAAGACAACCAACAAGTGAAAAAAGGCCAAGTGCTGTTTCGTATAGATGTGGCACGTCAAGCTTTGGATGTTGAGCAAGCCAAATCTGACCTGGCGAAAGCCAAAGCAGGACTGGCAGGGGCTGAAGCGCAGCTTGCTGAAGCCAAAGCCAATCTAGTGAAGTCACAAGCCAATATTAATCTTGCAGATAAAAATGCAAATCGTTATGCAAGTTTGATGGACGGTGCGATTTCAAAACAAGAACAAGATCAAATGTTTGCAGTACGTGATCAATCACATGCAGAGCATGAACAAACTCAGGCAGCGATTGAACAAGCCAAAGCCAGTGTGGTGCAGCAAAAAGCCCTGATTGAAGCGGCCAATAGCAGTTTGCATTTGGCAGAATTGAATTTAAAACGTTCGGAAGTGGTTGCACCAACAGATGGAACATTGTCTAACTTTGAACTCAAAGCAGGGAATTACGTCAAAGTCGGACAAGCCGTAGCGGCCTTAATTGACCGTCAACAGTTATATGTTGTGGGATATTTTGAAGAAACCAAACTGGATAAAATCTATGTTGGCGCTCCAGCAACAATCCAACTGATGGGAAGTTCTGAAGTTTATAAAGGCCATGTACAAGGCGTTGCAACAGGGATTGAAGACCGTGAACGTACCTCGACTGATGGTTTACTGGCTAATGTCAATCCAACCTTTAGTTGGGTCCGTTTGGCACAGCGTGTACCAGTGAAAATTGTACTGGATGAAGTGCCGCATGATCAGTTGGCTTTTGTCGCGGGTCGAACCACCACGATTCATATTGTGGATAAAAACTAAGTTATCCCCAATCATTTCATTTGCGCAGCATTGAGTGATCAATCTTGCGCATAAAAAAGCATCCTCTTTTGGATGCTTTTTTATTTGCCTGTTTGTTGAAAGCGCTTAAGGTTTTAGCCCGACTGGATTTCGATACCAACTTTCAATAAACAATGCTGCAGCAAGGCTGTCGGCAGAAAGATTCTTCGCACGGCCTTGGGCTTGATAATGATCTAATTCATCACGCGCTTCACGTGTCGTTAAGCGTTCATCGACCATCAAGGTTTCAATATTGGTTTGGTGGCGCAGGCGTCGTGCAAATTTACGCGCACGTGTGGAGAGTTCAGATTCGCTATCATCCATATTGAGCGGTAGACCCACGATGAACAAATCCGGCTGATACTGTTTCACAATCTTGAGTAGATTATCCCAATTGGGAATGCCATCTTTCATGGGAAAGAGTGGCAGGGGATTTGCACTTTCAATCAGGGCTTGTCCCACAGCCATTCCTGTTTTTTGTGTGCCAAAGTCAAAGGCCATAATCATTTGATATTGTGGTAAATCAGGCATGTCCAATCTCAGATGATAACCACGTGCGGTCTACGCCCATTTTTTTATAGGCAGCGTCCCAGCGGTCGTCATAAGGTAAGTTAAATATTAAATCCATGTCTGAGTCACAAATGAGCCAATCACCCCGAGCAATTTCTTCTTCTAATTGGCTTTTACCCCAACTGGCATAGCCTAGAGCCACCTGATAACGACCCACACCTTCATTGTGTGCAATCGCATCTAAAATATCTTTAGACGTGGTAATGCAGACATTTTCACCTACAGCAATAGACGAATGCCATGTCGGTTGACCGGTATGAAGAACAAAACCTGCCTCTGGGCGCAAAGGACCACCTTGCAACACTTCATGAGGATGCACATTATCTGCCTCAATTTCTAAATCATTCAATAGTTCTTTGATCTGCAAGCCCGAAGGACGATTAATAATGATGCCTTGAGCGCCATCTTCATCATGTCGCGCTAAATAAATCACCGTATTGGCAAAGAATTCATCGTTCATTTCGGGTGGAGCAATCAGGCAGCGGTGTGTGAGGTATTGTTTAGTCACCTAATGGCTTCTCCTTATTGGGGTAAGTTTGATTCTTGGGGTGAATTGCATTCGAATAACGTTGTATTTATCAACATACTAGACTCATAAGTTTTCAACAATGAGTTTTTCTGCAAATTCAATATTTGTCATGCTCGACCAGTGAGGGACATGCTAAAAATCTTCATCGTAAAGGCAGGTCTGCAATGTGGTGAATCGTGAAGCGATGATTGGTAATTTGAACAACAGCAGTACAAAAGCGAGGAGAAGATATACGTGATGGATGACTGAGATTGCTTAAAATAGCAGGATAAACTGAGGGTAAAACAATGACACATTTTTCAAAAATAATAGGGATTGCACTCTGTGCAAGCCTACCTATTTCAGGCTTTGCAGGAAGTGCTGACTTACAAAAACATGAATCTCAGGTGATTAAAAAATATAAAAACTTAAATTTTTATGAGGTCAATGAAGCGATAGAACGTGAAATTGTGGATGTCATTGCGGCAGATCCGAGCAGTTTTCACTACGGATTTACGCAACTCGAAAAGCAAGGTTTTGTTCATGTGCAATATTCTCCGGATAAAAAACTAAAATTTTATAGTTTTGATGTGTCTGGCGGAGGCACCATGGGGGAGTGGAGCAGCTATGTGCAATATGCAACGGGAAAAACGCAACATTTAGATCAATTTGACTCAGGCTATATCAATCAAATTTTGCCGATCAACATCCAAAATAAAACCGTATATTTGGTGAAGAGTTATTATAAAGGTGATAATTGCAGTGGATTACATCATCTAAGAGCTGTTGAAGTTGGGCCAAAACAGTTACTTAAATCTTATGTATTTCAAACTAAGCAAAAGAAACTAGATCAAATCTCGGTAGATTATGACTGCCATTATGAAACCGATCGTCGTAGCGGTAATGAATATCTGAAAATCAGTCCGAAACACGTGGATGTAATGTTGCTCAATCAACAACATCAGCCGCAATATAAATATTTACGCTATACCTTAGGCTCGAAAGCCTTTGTGTATCAGGGAGTTGTCAAATAGTGTGTTTAAGAAAAAATTAACTATGTTGAAATTTTAATTGTCGCAACTGTTTTGCGTGTTGTAAGGTCGTTTGACTAATCTCCACACCACCAGTCATTCGAGCCAGCTCTTGAATCCGATCATCTTCTTCTAACTCAATAATGGTACTGCTTGCAGGATCCGTTTGGCGTTTTTTCACCAAAAGATGTTGGTCAGATTGGGCAGCGACTTGGGCTTGGTGAGTAATACATAAAATTTGAACATGCTGCGCCAAATCAGCCAATAAGCGCCCGACAATTTCTGCCGTTCCGCCACTGATCCCGACATCAATTTCATCAAAGACTAACACTTCGGATTCGGTTTTTTCAGCATTCATCACTTGCATGACTAAGGCAATACGTGACAATTCCCCCCCCGATGCCACGCGTGCTAAAGGCTGAGCAGGAATCCCTTTGTTGGCTGTGAATAACAGCTGAATAAAGCTTAAACCTTCACTCGAAACATGTTCAAGCGGTTCAAATTTAAATTCAAAATGCGCTTCAGGCAGAGCCAGTTGTTTGACTTGTTCAGTCAACTGCTTCGCCAATGGCGTAGCAGCATCTCGGCGTATTTGATCCAAGTGCTCGGCTTTGGAAATGAAGTCTTGATGAGAAACCTCAACTTGTTCTGCCAACGTTTCAGGATCTTCCAGCTGATGCAGTTGCTCTAACTCAAGTTGCCACGCCTCGTATTCTTGTTTTAAATCTTCAGGCTGAGTACGATATTTACGCGCTAAGCGATGAAAAACTTCGAGTTTAGTGTTTAATTCGTCCATACGCTCAGGATCGAAACTTTGACGATCAATAAACTGACGTAAATTTGCTGTCGCGTCTTCAATTTCACTTTGAGCGTTCAGCAGCGACGTATAAATTTCAGAAAGTTGTTCACTACGTCCTGCATGCGATTCAATCCGACGAATGATCGCGCCCATTTCTTGATTGATATTTTGCTCGGCGTCATCGAGGGCATTTAAACCATAGCTACAATCCTGCATGATATGTTCATGATGACTGAGACGGTCAAATTCTTGCTCGATTTCTTTGTAGTCCGTTTGCACAACGTCTTCAAGTTCTTCCAATTGAAGTTCAAGCGTTTCTATCCGTTGCTTACGTGTAGCCTGTGCATCGAGTGCTGCTTGGTGCTGACGAATATCCTTTTGCCATTTGCTATAGGCATCACGCACGGCTTGAGCAGGCTGATAAAAATTGTAATAACGATCCAGCCAATGTTTTGGATAGGGCGGTTCTAAGAGTTGTTGTTGGCTGTGTTGGCTATAGAGTTGTACCAATAAGCGGCCAATTTCTTTTAACTCAGATAAGCTGCTCGGACGTCCATTAATCCATGCTTTGCTGCGACCTGTTGCAAAAATTACGCGACGTAAATGGATCTCGCCAGACTCATCATCTAGTTCGTGTTCTTTGAGCCAAAGCGCTTCAGGACTGTGCTCTTGATAGCTAAAGGTCGCTGTTACATCGGCTTTGTCTGATCCATAGCGCACATAGTTGGTGTCTGTACGTTCACCTAAGCAAGCTGATAATGCGTCTAGAAGTAAAGATTTACCTGCACCCGTTTCACCCGTCAGGACATTAAAGCCTTGTTCAATGTCGATGGCTAAATGGTCGGCTAATGCAAAATTGATCAGAGTTAAATGTGTCAGCATAAACGCATCCGAGCTGCGAAAAGTTCTAGTTAAAGATAATTAAGTTTTGTTTTAGTCACAAGATAAGTTTTATTTTAAGATGACGAAAAACCTCATAATTCTATCTTAAATTTCAGTTTAATAAGAAATTAGTTTCGTATCCGCTGTATGCACGTAGTGTTGTGATGCAAAGAGTAGATGATCTTGCATAACGTGAGCTTAAACCATCCAACATCCTGCCAAGTCCTCACAAAACACGTTTGTGTATGTATTCTTGTATTTAATCTAGCGTGTTATTGCCATAAAACGTCATGATTTGGTCACTCAAATCTACCAATATGATTCATCACGCTGCTATTTTTTTGAAAAGAGTTTTCAGCGTTTCGATCAACCCTAACTAGGACTTTAGTGGATGAAACAAAAAAGTATTTTGTACAACAGCACAGCTTGTTTTAGACTCTAAATGTTGAGGTAGTGGGATGAAATTGGGGCACATCCAGTACTCAGATTTTTGTAATTATCTATCGCACAGTTTTCAACACAGATTGATTAGTTTTTGCAGCACAATTAAACTACATCGATCAAAATATTATAAATATGCTTTATCTGGAGAAAACGCATGTCAGCACAGTTTGATCATGTATCGGTAATCAAAAAATCAAATGTTTATTTTGGCGGTCTATGCATCAGCCATACTGTGCAATTTGAAGATGGAACAAAGAAAACACTGGGTGTGTTGCTTCCAACTGAACAAGCGCTGACTTTTGAAACTCATGTACCTGAACGTATGGAAATTATTTCAGGCGAATGTCGTGTTCAAATTGCAGATAGCGAAGAAAGCGAATTATTCCGTGCGGGTCAATCATTCTACGTGCCAGGTAATAGCCGTTTTAAAATTGAAACAGACGAAGTCTTGGATTATGTGTGCCACTTAGAAGGCTAATGATTCAATCAATTTAGGCACAGTTTTTTAACCTTAAATCGGTTAAACTATGTGTCATAGCATAAATCCTGTAAAGCTTGCTTTGCAGGATTTTTCTTTTTGGCAGCCTATGCTGTGCTCTAGGGATATCATACCCTGTTTAAAAGTTTATCGAAGTTTGCAAATTAGAGGTCGTTCATGGCGAAACCGGAATATTATTATGGCGTTCATTCAGTGGAGTCATTACTGGAACTTGAGCCAGAACGCGTTTTAACTTTATTTGCGTTAAAAGGACGTGATGATCAGCGTTTAAAACGTATTTTTGAGTTGGCAGAACCGTTTGGTGTCAGCATTCAAAAAGCTAGCCGTGATAGTTTGGAAAAACTTGCGGGACAACCGTTCCATCAAGGTGTGGTCGCAGCTGTACGCCCACATCCAGTCTTGAACGAAAAAGATTTAGAGGCTTTATTACAAGCCAATCCAAATGCGTTGCTATTGGCATTAGATCATATTACAGATCCACATAACCTTGGTGCATGCATTCGTACAGCGGCAGCCATGGGTGTTGAAGCCGTGATTGCACCGCGTGATCGTTCAGCGACACTTACCCCAACAGCCCGTAAAGTTGCTGCTGGTGGTGCTGAAAAAGTGAAGTTTATTCAGGTGACCAACTTGGCACGTACATTGGCTCAAATCAAAGTAGATTTTAACGTGCGTGTGGTCGGCACCATGCTAGATGAAAAAGCGTTGCCGATTCAAAACTTTGACTTCACAGGTACGGGTGTATGTGTGGTGATGGGCGCTGAAGATACAGGTTTACGTCCCATTACGCAGGCGCAATGTGATCAAACTGTGTACATTCCAATGGCCGGCAATTTGCAAAGCTTAAATGTCAGTGTCGCAACAGGTATGGCATTGTATGAAGCATGTCGTCAACGTAATAATGAATTGAAATAGCAGTGATGATGTCTCCCCAAAAGCAAGGTTATTTATATGTTTTCATTACCATGTGTATTTGGGGGGGATTCACCTTAACGGCGCGTTTAAGCGCCAATTGGGGAATCAGTGCTTGGGATATCACGGCACTTCGGTTTGCTTTGGCATTTTGCATCTTAATGCCAATTTTGATTTATAAAAAAGATACGGCTTTTTTATGGAAGAAAGAGCCTTTTATCCTCGCTATGCTCGGTGGGGTGACCTATTGCTTAACGGCCTATAGCGCATTTCATTATGCTCCTGCGGCCCATGCGGCAATCTTCCTCAATGGTTGTATTCCCTTATGTACGGCCATAGCCGCATTCCTGATCTTCAAACAGCCACTCGATAAGCATACCTGGATCAGTGTGGTGATTATGGTCTCTGCCATTAGCTTAATGAGTTATTTGATGTATGTGGAAACCGGTGTAGCGTTTGGTTTAGGTGATTTGCTGTTTTTTATCAGTGCCATTTGGTGGGGAATATTTACGGTATTGCTTAAGCAATGGAAACTCTCTGCTTGGCATGCCATGGCGGGGGTTGCGGTTTGGTCTGCCGTGGTATTCGTGCCTATTTATCTACTATTTTTCCCTAAACATTGGTCTGACCCAGAGCCATTGCAACTCATTGGACAAGTTATCTTTCACGGTATTTTTGTGGTGATTATTGCGACTTTAACGTATGTAGAGGCGATCAAGCGTCTGGGTGCATTTAAAGCCGGAAGCATCGTAACTTTGGCACCTTTTATTGCTGCAATTTTAGCGGTACCGCTGCTGAATGAACACTTAAGTTTTGCAATCGTGTGCGGATTGGTCGGGATGGGGATTGGAGCGATTCAACCGTGGAAATGGTTGGGACGAAAGGACAGTCTAGAGCAGCAACTCGAACAACAAAAAAAGCAGTCTGAGTAAGACTGCTTTTTTATTTAGCTTTTTTCAGCGTGCGCTAAGTACTTGAGATGCAACGGCCGAAGCTGCGCATAAAGATGATCTAAATGACCATCATTCAGCACGATATCATCTGCAATTTTTTGCTTTTCCTGACGCGACATTTGCACTTGAATGATTTTTTGGATTTGCTCGATATTTTGACCATCGCGCTGTGATGCACGCTGAATTTGCAATTGTTCTGTGGCATCAATCAGCAAGGTGTGATTGGCCAATTCATGTTGATTGGTTTCAAATAATAACGGCGAAACCAAGATGACATAGGGGCTGGTGGCTTCGTTTAATTGTTGGATAATGGACTGGCGTATTGCTGGATGGGTAATGGCTTCAAGTGCTTGACGTGCTGTAGGATCTTTAAAGATATGCTCGCGTAATGCACGCCGATTTAACTCACCATTTTCCAGTAAAACCCAATCACCAAATTGTTGTTGAATTTGATTCAGTGTGGATTGCCCCGGTTCGACAACTTCCCGTGCAACGATATCAGCATCGACGACTTGAATGCCTTGGAGTTCAAACCAATTGCTTGCAGCAGATTTACCGCTACCAATACCACCTGTTAAACCCAAGACAAATGTCATACAACGACCTTACTGACCCAAATAAATTTTCATAATTTGATCACCCCATAAAAAGGCGATCCATCCAGCGATGGCAATATAGGGACCAAATGCAAAAGGTTGGTTTTCTTTACGGACTTTGAGCAAAATAATCCCAATGATTGCACCCACCAGTGAAGAGAGTAATACAATCAGTGGAAGCAGGAAAGGGCCCATCCATGCACCCAAGGCAGCTAAAAGCTTAAAGTCACCATAGCCCATACCTTCTTTGCCAGTGATGATTTTAAATAAATAGTAAACAATCCATAGGCATAAGAAGCCGATGATATATCCCCAAATGGCTGAGGTTGCAGAGGTATAAATGGCATAGCTATTCACGCCAAGCCCGAGTGCAGCCAAAGGAAGGGTATAACGGTCAGGTAAAAGTTGGGTGTCAAAGTCAATAAATGTTAAGGCAATCAAGACATAAGTCAGCACCAGACCAAACAGCATTTGGATGGTTGGGCCAAAAACTGCAACAACAATCAGCGCACAGATCATGGTGAGTAATTCGATCAGTGGATAACGGCTACTGATCGGGTTTTGGCAACTTCCACATTTTCCACGTAACACAATCCAACTGATGACAGGAATGTTTTGATACCAACGAATGGGCGTTTTACATTTTGGACAGGTTGAAGCAGGGGTACTCAGGGTAATCTTGGTTTCATCAATAATCGGTTGGTCTGGATGCAAAAATAGTTGGCAATCTGTGCGCCATTCTTGTTCCATCATCTTTGGTGTGCGGTAAATTACCACATTCAAAAAACTACCGATGCAAAGACTAAAAATCCCAACTGCGATATATAACGCAATTGGGGTATTAATTAAATATGTTATTAATTCTTGCATTAAACCACAGAACCCATTTGGAAGATTGGAAGATACATTGCAATCACAAGACCACCAACGAGGACACCTAATACCGCCATAATCAAGGGTTCCATCATCGAAGTTAAGCCATCTACGGCATTATCAACTTCGTTTTCATAATGCGTTGCCACTTTGTCTAGCATAGCATCCAAGGCACCGGATTCTTCACCAATAGCCACCATTTGAATCGCCATAGATGGGAATTTATCGGTGACACGCATAGCAAATTGCAGTTGTTGACCAGTCGCCACATCTTCACGAATTTTCATGACCGCTGTTTCATAGACCACGTTGTTGGTTGCACCTGCAGTTGATTCGAGCGCATCGATTAAGGGTACGCCCGCGGCAAATGTGGTTGCCAAGGTACGGCTATAGCGGGCAATAATTGCTTTATAAACCAAATCACCAAAAATCGGTGCTTTGAGTGCAGCTTTGTCTAAGAAGTCTCTGAAAGCTTTGCTACGTTTTTTTGCTTCCATGAAACCAGCAATCACAGCTCCAATTCCAATGATGAGGAAGAACCAATATTTTTGCATCCATTCCGACATGTTAACTACCATTTTGGTAAAGGCAGGTAGGTCTGCACCAAATGATGAAAACAAGTCTTGGAATACGGGAACCACTTTTACCATCAAAATAATCGTCACAATAACAGCGACAACGATGACCGCTGCTGGGTATTTCATGGCTTTTTTGATTTTTTGCTTAAGCAATTCACTTTTTTCTTTGTAAATGGCAACACGGTCTAGCATGGTTTCAAGTGCACCCGACTGTTCACCTGATTCAACCAAGGAGCAAAATAGGTTATCGAAATACTGCGGATATTTGCGCAGCGCACCAGCAAAGGTATTACCGCCTTCAACTTCACCTTTGATCCCCAAGACCACTTCACGCATGGCTGGGTTTTCTAGGCCTTCCGCCACGATTTCAAAACCCTGAACGAGCGGTACACCGGCTTTCATCATGGTTGCAAGTTGGCGCGTGAATACCGTGATATCCAAAGTGGATACTTTCTTTTTCATCAAGCCTTCGAGAATATTTTTGCGTTTTTCTCGAATGGTTTTAATGGTGATGCCTTGCTTACGTAAAGTGACTTTGGCTAAAGCCATATTACGCGAAGGCATTTCCCCTTTGATTTTCGCCCCTTTGCGATCCACGCCTTCATAACTGAAGGTTGGCATCATCTGCGCTTTTTTTACAGCCATGAATTTATCCTTATTTTTAAATACTAATTCACTTACTCACTGGTCACACGATTGACTTCTTGAAGTGAAGTCACCCCCTGCATGACCTTAATTAAGCCTGAACGGCGTAAATTGTTAAAACCTGCTTGATTTGAAGCTTCGGCAATTTGTAAGGCATTGCCATCTTCCATAATAATTCTTGAAATTTCAGGTGTCACTTTCATGACTTCATATATACCGACACGACCTTTATAGCCTTCGCGGCATTCGGAACAACCGACAGGTTGGTATATTTGAAATTCTGGTGTATTTAAATCGTCTTCAGTAAAACCAAGTTCCAGTAGACTTTGTTTTGGTACCTCTACTGTTTCTTTACATTGTGAACATAGGCGACGCGCAAGTCGCTGCGCAATGACAAGGTTCACGGATGTCGCAATGTTAAATGAGGGCACGCCCATATTGCGTAAGCGTGTCAATGTTTCAGGTGCACTATTGGTATGTAGTGTAGACATCACCATGTGACCCGTTTGAGCTGCTTTAATGGCAATTTCAGCCGTTTCTAAATCTCGAATCTCACCGACCATCACAATATCAGGGTCTTGACGTAAGAATGACTTCAATGCTGCAGAGAAGGTGAGGCCGACTTTATTATTTACGTTGACCTGATTGATCCCTTCTAAGTTAATTTCCACAGGGTCTTCGGCCGTTGAAATGTTGGTATCTTCACGGTTAAGAATGTTTAGACCTGTATATAAAGATACGGTTTTACCGGAACCCGTTGGACCGGTAATGAGCAACATGCCTTGCGGTTTTTCTAAAGCCTGCATGAACAGTTCTTTTTGATCCGGTTCATAACCCAACGCATCAATCCCTAACATCGCACTAGAAGGGTCAAGGATACGTAGAACAAGTTTTTCACCAAACAAGGTCGGTAAGGAGTTCACACGGAAGTCGATGGCTTTGTTCTTTGACAGCTTTAACTTGATACGACCGTCTTGTGGAATACGTTTTTCCGAGATGTCCATTTGTGACATGACTTTTAAACGCGAAGCAAGTCGAGTCGCAAGTTGCAAGGGCGGATTGGTAATTGTTCTTAACACGCCATCGACACGGTAGCGGACGCGATAGGTCTTTTCGTAGGGTTCGAAATGTAAGTCAGATGCACCCATACGAATCGCATCGACTAGCAGCTTATTGATGTATTTAACAATCGGCGCTTCATCACCATTGTCTTTTTCATCTGCTTGTTCAGCTGGGTCTATCGTTTCCTGTTCTAAATCAAGATCAAAGTCATCATCAAAGTCGAAAGTACTTTCTTCAGCGAAGTTCTGCTCAATTAACTTTTCAAGTTTGTCATGTTCAACAATAATGGTTTCGGTATTGAGCTTACTACCAAATCGGATAGCATCTACAGCTTCAATATTGGTGGGATTACTGATCGCAACGAATAACAAATTGCCATGTTTAAAAATGGGCAAAATACGATGCTTGGTAATTAACTTATCTTCAAACTCATCACGAATGATTAAAGACGTGTCATAAGTTGAAATATCAAAAACCGGTTCACCGAACTCTATCGAGATGGTTTCTGCAATCAGGCGTGCTGAAAGTTGATATTCCTGAATCAAATGCGGCACGATATCTTGATGAGCCTTTTTTGAATTTTGCAGCGCTGTTTGCATTTTTTCGGCAGACAGATGCCCTTCGTCAACTAAGCGACGAATAAACCCCGTAAATCTTGAAGAACCTTGAACTGCTGTCATGCTTTTACTTGCCTATGCTTCAGTCTGTTTATAATTGGTATAGCAAAATTATACTTTTGTTGCACAAAAATACCATATCTTAAAGTGTTGTCACTAGCTAAGAATTGGTAAAAAGCATGAACCAGTCCTTAAATCTGCTTAATTTTTTTACAGAAAAGTGAAGATCTTGGAATGACTAGAGTCATTCGAACACGCAAATGTGTTGAAATTTATCTTCAAAATTATGAATTACGTGTAGAATGTGCCCGATTTCATCTTTGTCATGTGGGATAAATATGTCGGGTTCGACGATTACGCCTTGGGTAGTGGGTAACTGGAAAATGAACCCATTGCAAGCCGATGCTGGCGCACTTCTTAAGAATTTTAAGCAATTATTAGATGAACAAAATATTGCTGAAGCGGCATGCCATATTGGGGTTGCACCAACAGCTATTGCTCTGACCACGGTGCAAAATGAATTAGCACAGGCTAGCCGTCATATTATGACTGTTGCACAAGATGTTTCTCGCGTCGCAGGTACAGGTGCATATACGGGTGAGCTCAGTGCTGAGCTATTAAAAGATTATGGTGTTGAATTTGTACTGATTGGTCATTCAGAACGCCGTGAAATTTTTGCTGATCAACCGCATATCATTAATGAAAAAGTAAAAAATGCATTAAACGCGGGTTTGACTGTGATTTATTGCGTGGGTGAAAGCTTAGAACAACGTGAAAGCGGCCAAGCAGAACAAGTTGTGTTACAACAAATATGTGATATTGCTGCTGTCGTACAAGCAGAGCAGTGGAAACAAATTGTGGTGGCTTATGAGCCAATTTGGGCCATTGGCACAGGGAAAACAGCGTCACCTGAAGATGCACAAGCGATGCATGCTAAAATTCGTGAAGGTTTAAGCCAAATCACCCCAATGGGACTTCATACTGCAATTCTTTATGGTGGTAGTGTAAAACCTGAAAATGCAGTAGAGTTGGCAGCCTGTCCAGATATCAATGGTGCGCTCGTCGGTGGTGCATCATTAAATGCAGAGTCGTTTTATAAAATTGCTCAAGCATTTGCAAATACAAAATAATTAGGAGTTCAGCATGCATACGTTTGTGCTGGTGGTACATATTATCTTAGCGATTTTAATGATCGTGCTGATTTTAGTTCAGCATGGTAAAGGCGCAGATGCGGGTGCATCTTTTGGTGGCGGCGGTGCTGCAACTGTATTTGGTGCATCTGGTTCGGGTAACTTTATGACCCGTTTGACTGCGATTTTAACGGCTTTGTTCTTTGTTACGAGCTTGACACTTGCTGTGTTTGCAAAGAAACAAACGACAGATGCTTATAGTCTGAATGCGATTTCTTCAGTACCGACTGCGCCAGCAAAATCGGCTGAAACTTCGCCAACTGCACCAAAAAGCTCTGAATAATTTATTTAACGCTTTCTTTTTTGATGTGTTGCGACTAGAATGCGTCACAGCTGCGGTGGTGGTGGAATTGGTAGACACGCTACCTTGAGGTGGTAGTGCTTTCGGGCGTGGGGGTTCAAGTCCCCCCTTCCGCACCAACTTATAATCCAGAACATAAGTTGGTGTATGCAGCAAAACTCTGTTGATGCGGGATGGAGCAGTCTGGTAGCTCGTCGGGCTCATAACCCGAAGGTCGTTGGTTCAAATCCAGCTCCCGCTACCAATCAATTCTATTTTTAAGATGCAAACTTTTAAATGGACAGCTTTTAAAGCTGAGAAAACTATTTGCATATTGATGCGGGGTGGAGCAGTCTGGTAGCTCGTCGGGCTCATAACCCGAAGGTCGTTGGTTCAAATCCAGCCCCCGCTACCAATCTTATATAGCACACAATCTATATAAGCAGTTTATCTGAAAGTCATTGTGATGTTGATGCGGGATGGAGCAGTCTGGTAGCTCGTCGGGCTCATAACCCGAAGGTCGTTGGTTCAAATCCAGCTCCCGCTACCAATCCTCTGGGATGCAACTCAGTAGGGCAATTCTTCAGGTTGTTTTAGATTGAAAATGACCAAGAAATTGTATATAATTTTTGCATGTTGATGCGGGATGGAGCAGTCTGGTAGCTCGTCGGGCTCATAACCCGAAGGTCGTTGGTTCAAATCCAGCTCCCGCTACCAAGTTTCTAAAAGAGGCTCACAACTAGGTGGGCCTTTTTGCACAGTGGACTATGGTTTTCTGTGTAATAATGGGGCGATTTACGCCCTTTTTTATTGGCTATCGTGTAGTGTCGACAGTATTTTGGTCAAACCGTCATGTTTCACTACTACTATAGTTTCGTATTGGTCTGTAGTGGTCATTTCGACCATCGAATCGCACAAATTTGACGAGAGTAAATGAAGCTATCAAATAAAACTCAAGCACTTCAGGACTTAATTGCCCCAGCGGTGCAAGCATGTGATGTAGAACTTTGGGGGATTGATTTCCAACCTCAAGGAAAACGTTCACTGTTACGTATTTATATCGACCGTGAAGTTGATGAAAATGCAGAACCTGTCATCAATGAAGATGGCGAAGTTGAGCAAGGCCGTGGTATCGGCGTGCAGGACTGTGTTCGTGTCACTCAGCAAGTGGGTGCGATGTTGGATGTATATGATCCAATTTCAGGCGAATATGCATTGGAAGTGTCATCTCCAGGTTGGGATCGTCAGTTCTTTAAATTGGAACAAATGACGGCATACATTGGTCAGCAAGTCGCTTTGCGTTTGATCAGTGCTGTGGATAATCGTCGTAAATTCCAAGCCAAACTTGTAAGCGTAGACCTTGAAAGCGAAATGATTCAGGTTGAAGTTGAAAAGCAACAAGTGTTGGATATTGACAGCCACAATATTGATAAAGCAAATCTGGTTTTCCAAGATTAATTTAATAAATAAGAATCTGAACGAATAGGTGACTTATGGCTCGTGAAATTCTTACCGTAGTAGAAACGGTTAGTAACGAAAAAGGTGTAAGTCGTGATGCAATTTTTGAAGCGCTTGAACAAGCTTTAGTTGCAGCGACTAAGAAGAAATTCTACGAGGGAACTCACTCGGAAGAAGCTCGTCTACGTGTAGAAATCGACCGTCGTACTGGTGATTACCGTACTTTCCGTCAATGGGAAGTGGTTGCCGACGAAGATCACGAAATGCCAGCATGCCAAGATGCGATCTCTGATGTAGATCCTGCAAAATGGGCAATTGGGGATATCCGTGAACTTGAAGTTGAATCGATTGATTTCGGTCGTATTGCGGCACAAATTGCGAAACAAGTGATTGTTCAAAAAATTCGTGAAGCAGAACGTGCATTAATTGCAGATGCTTACGAGTCTAAAGTTGGTGAACTCATCTACGGTGAAGTGAAAAAACAAACCAAAGATGGCTTTATCATTGACTTAGGTGACAATGCAGAAGCATATCTTGCGCGTGAAGAAATGATCGCTAAAGAAATTCTACGTCCTAAACAACGTGTAAACGCGATTTTGTTTAATGTGAACCGTGAAGGCCGTGGTGCTCAGTTATTACTTTCTCGTTCTAAACCAGAAATGCTCATCGCATTGATGAAGAAAGAAATTCCTGAAATTGCTGAAGAAATCATTGAGATTAAGGCAGCTGCACGCCAACCTGGCGTTCGTGCTAAAATCGCTGTGAAAACAAACGATCACCGTATTGATCCTGTAGGTGCATGTATTGGTATGCGTGGTACACGTATCCAAGCGGTTCAGTCAGAGTTAAATGGTGAGCGTATTGATGTAGTCGTTTGGTCGGATGACGCGGCACAATACATTGCAAGTGCTTTAGAGCCTGCTGATGTATCAGGTATCGTGATTGATGAAGAAGAACGTACTGCAGATATTATTTTTGCAACGAGTGATCAGTTAGCGCGTGCAATTGGCTCTCAAGGTCAAAACGTACGCTTAGCATCTGAATTGACTGGTTACAAGCTCAATATGATGCTTGAAGAAGAATATCACGCACGCCAACAAAACGAAGCGCAACAATATTTAGATATGTTTGTTACACGTCTAGATATTGATGAAGACTTAGCGATGGCGTTGGTTGAAATGGGCTTCACATCATTAGAAGAAATCGCGTATGTTCCTGCGGAAACATTCGATGAGATCGAACTTGATGCTGAAACTGTTGAAATGCTACAAGGTCGTGCAAAAGAAGTTGCATTGGCTGATGCATTGAAACAACAAGAGAACATCCAAGAGCCAAGCGAAGAGCTTGCTGCAATGGAAGGCGTGACTAAAGAAATCGCGTATGCGCTTGCCGCTCGCGGTGTGGTAACTGTAGATGATCTTGCAGATCAAGCCACTGACGATATCTCTGATATCGAAGGTTTAGGTGCTGAAAAAGCAGGTCAACTTATTATGAAAGCGCGCGAATCATGGTTTAACTAGGAGGTAATATATGACGGACAAGTCGATTAAGGAGTTAGCTCTCAGCGTGGGTCGTCCAGTTGAGAAGCTGCTGGAACAGGTTCGTGATGCAGGTTTAACACAAACTAAACCTGAAGATATTATCTCCACTGAACAACAAAATGCCCTCGTTAACCATTTGAAAAAAATTCATGGTCAGGATGCGGGCAATGCAGGACAAATCACGTTGAAACGTAAAACTACCAGTACTGCTAAAGTGGCGAGTACATCGGGCAAGGCAAAAACGATTAATGTAGAAGTTCGTAAGAAACATACATTTGTTAAACCGGATCCTGAGCAAATTAAAGCTGAAGCATTAGCGAAAGCACAAGCTGACCAACAAGCACGTAAACAGGAACCTAAGGTTGAAGCGAAAGCTGAAGAACCGAAGCAACAACCAGTATCTAAAGCGAAACAAGCTTTAGAAGCAATGCGTGCTGCTGCGAAGCAAGAACATGCGAAGCAAGAAACACCGAAAGCTGCGGTTGTTGTAAAACGTAAGTCAAACAACAAGCCAATTACAAAACCTGTTGAAACTCTAGAACAGAAAAAAGCACGTGAAGCTCAAGCAGCACAATTGAAAGCTGTAGAAGAAGCGGCGCGTCGTAAAGCCGCTGAAGAAGCGCAACAACGTACGCTTGAGCAAATGCGTCAAATGGCGTCTAAGTATTCTAACGAAGACACTACTGCGACCATTCGTGTTGTAGATGATTCTCCGCTTGCTGCCGGCCTTGTAGGTCAGGCATATGAAGATTCATTTGCGAAAGAAGACCGTGAAATTAAACGTGGTACCAATACCAACAATTCACGTTCACCTAAAAAAGGTGGTCGTCGTGGTGAAGAGCAATCTTTCCGTGATAACTCACATAAACGTGGTTTAAAAACAAGTCAAGCGAACAAGCATGGCTTTGAAAAACCAGTTAAAAAACAAGTTTATGATGTTGAAATTGGTGAAACAATTGTTGTTGCTGACTTGGCTGCGAAAATGGCGGTTAAAGTTCGCGAAGTTATCAAATCACTCATGAAAATGGGCGAATTGGTTACTCAAAACCAAGCGATTGATCAAGAAATCGCAGTACTTGTTGTTGAAGAAATGGGTCACAATCCAGTACTTGTTTCGGATACACAAGCAGAAGATAACTTACTTGAAGCAGCTGAAGAAGCGCGTGGTGTCCAAACCACTCGTCCGCCAGTTGTGACAATTATGGGTCACGTTGACCATGGTAAAACATCACTTCTTGATCGTATTCGTCGCTCTAAAGTGGCTGCAGGTGAAGCAGGTGGTATCACACAGCACATCGGTGCATACCATGTGAAAACTGAAAAAGGTATTATTACTTTCTTAGATACACCGGGACACGCAGCATTTACTGCAATGCGTTCACGTGGTGCGAAATCTACAGATATCGTAGTGTTGGTTGTTGCAGCAGATGATGGTGTTATGCCACAAACTGCGGAAGCGATTGACCATGCACGTGCAGCAGGTACGCCAATTATTGTTGCTATCAACAAAATGGATAAAGAGTCTGCTGATCCAGATCGCGTATTGAATGAGTTGACGACGAAAGAAATCGTACCTGAGCAATGGGGCGGTGACGTTCCAGTGGCAATGGTTTCTGCGCACAGCGGTGCAGGTATCGACGAACTTCTTGACTTGATCTCAATTCAAGCCGAACTTCTTGAGCTTAAAGCATCTGAAGAGGGTGCGGCACAAGGTGTTGTAATTGAAGCACGTGTAGACAAAGGACGTGGTGCGGTAACATCGATTCTTGTTCAAAACGGTACATTGAAAGTGGGTGACCTTGTTCTTGCAGGTTCGTCATACGGTCGTGTACGTGCAATGACAGATGAAAATGGTCAACGTATTAAATCTGCTGGTCCTTCGATTCCTGTGGAAATCTTGGGTCTACCAGAAGCGCCAATGGCGGGTGATGAAGTTCTTGTTGTAAATGACGAGAAAAAAGCACGTGAAGTTGCTGATGCGCGTATGGATCGTGAACGTCAAAAACGTCTTGAGCGTCAATCTGCGATGCGTCTTGAAAATATCATGGCGTCTATGGGCAAGAAAGATGTGCCTATTGTCAACGTGGTATTGAAAACAGACGTACGTGGTACTTTGGAAGCATTACACGTTGCACTTGCTGAACTTGCAACTGATGAAGTGAAAGTACGTATTATTGGTTCAGGTGTTGGTGCGATCACTGAGTCTGACGTAACACTTGCTGAATCATCAGAAGCGGTTCTTCTCGGCTTTAACGTACGTGCTGATAATACTGCACGTCAAAAAGCTGATGCTGATGGTATCGACATTCGTTACTACTCGATCATCTATCAATTAATTGATGATGTGAAAGATGCGATGAGCGGTAAATTAGCGCCTGAACACCGTGAAACAATTCTTGGTGTTGCTGAAGTACGTGAAGTGTTCCACTCAAGTAAATTCGGTGCTGCTGCAGGTTGTATGGTACTTGAAGGTACATTACACCGTAATAAACCGATTCGCGTATTACGTGATGACGTGGTGGTATTCCAAGGTGAGCTTGAATCTCTTCGTCGCTACAAAGATGTGGTTGAAGAAGTTCGTGCCGGTATGGAATGTGGTCTTGCGGTGAAAGGCTATAAAGACATCAAAGCACAAGATAAGATTGAAGTGTACGATGTTCAATTGATTAAACGGAGTCTTTAATGGCGGGTAGTCAACGTCTGAAGCGTATGGCGGATACAGTACAACGTGAGTTGTCAGAACTGATCCGTCAGGAGCTGAAAGATCCACGCTTAGGTGGTCTTGTGACCATCTCTGCCGTGAAGGTGAGCCCAGACTTAGGATATGCCGAAGTTTATGTGACTGTAATGGGTCGTGAGCTAGGCGATGAGCAAAGTGAAGCCGCAAATAAAGAAACTTTAGATGTCTTGAATAAAGCATCTGGTTTCTTGCGTCATGAACTGAGCCGTCGTATCAAAACACGTATTACGCCACGTTTGCGTTTCCATTACGACAAAACAAATGCTTATGGCAACTATATGTTTGGTCTAATTGCGGAAGCGGTCAAGGACTTACCTCCTACTGACGAAGCAAAAAAAGATGATGAATAATTCAGTTCGCTGAATGAAAAAAGCCACCTTCGGGTGGCTTTTTTATGTTTGAATGGTCATTATTTAAAAATACCCAATAACACACAGAATTATAACTAGATGATAAAACTAAGCTTGAAAATGACATTGGATAGTCCAGTCTATACACACAATATAATAAAAAAAATCATGCTATTGAGCAGCATATTACTCATCACTATGCCAAGTTGGGCATGTTTAAATACCTATGTAGAAGATTTTTATACATCTGATTCAGAAAAAGAAAATCAACACGAAGAACATCATGACGAAAAATTGAAGAACTTTGTCTCAAGGCATCCTAGCCCAATAGACTATCAGGCAGAAAATGATTATGCCGTACATCAGATCTACGCAGGCCGTTACGATTTAGCCATTAAGGTTTTACGTGCAATTGAAAATGAGCATCCAGGTTTACCGAAGATGGCAGTGAATTTAGGCACAGCTTATGAGTTGATCGGCAATATTAAACTAGCCAAAAATTGGATTGCAGAAGGTATGAAGCATGATCCATCGATACATCTTAGCAGTGAATGGATTCATCTGAATATTTTAACAGCCAAAGAAAAAGTGTGACAGCAAAATATTTTCATGAATTTCCATTGTTGAATGTACATTATGGAACAGGTTATGTACCTGATGCGCACTGGAAGAATCAGCGAAAACTCACAACAGCAGAATATGATGCTATACGAGAGCAGGCCAGTTTACAGATTAATGAGCGGAAAAATTTTGTTTCAAGACAGAATGCCGTGATGGCACAGCTGTTTTATCAAATGGAGCGTAAAACTCAGTCCTTCAGGTCAGAGATATAAGCGACACGACATGAAGTGTCGTTTGATTTAACTAAGGACTATTTTCCTTGAGTTTTGATTGTTAATATAAGTACATGAAAACCCTTAAATTACGTATAAAAGACA
>NZ_VPAK01000029.1:0-25165 GCF_013419295.1 Acinetobacter sp. YH12094 | reverse complement strand
TACCAGCGCACAGCCCAAAGAATGATTTCGCCCTGAAAATGCCGACCATGGAAAGGATTCATATGCTGCACCTTTAGCTAAAACAGTCTTCAGCTTACCATTCGTGGTTATTTGCAACAGTGCCCTTACTTCAAAGCCAAAATTTTTCGGGCACCATTAAGTACGAATAAAGAAACCAGTATGCCAATGATTAAGTCTGGATAAGCTGATCCCGTCCACGCCACGAGTACACCGGCAAATATAACGCCCATATTTACGACAACGTCATTCGCCGAGAAAATCCAACTGGCTTTCATATGTGCGCCATCTTCTCGATGACCAGAAATAAGATATAAGCATGTCACGTTAGCTATAAGTGCGAGCAGGCCAATAACAATCATGAGCGTTGATTCTGGCTCGCTTCCAAACATGAATCGTCTAATGACATCAACAATCACGATAACAGCAAGTAATAACTGAATCCAACCTGCGAAATGGGCTGCTTTTATTTGATATTTCGCAGCTTTTCCGACGGCATATAGCGCAATACCATAAACGGCTGCATCGGCAAACATATCTAGAGAATCAGCAATCAATCCCGTAGACGCAGCAATAATACCGCTGATGAATTCTATAAAGAAAAGTAGAGCATTAATACCTAATAACAGTTTAAGTACTTTAGCTTGTCTCACAGGATCAGGTTCATTAGGTATATCGCCTGAAGAAAGCTGTGTTTCATCAAGTTTCGCCCCAAAACCCAGTCCTTCGAGTTTAGCCGTAATTTGCTGAATCCCTTCATTATGGAAGACTTTCAGTTTTCGATTGGGAAGATCAAAAGTAAGACCTTTAACTGCTTCAATATCTGCAAGAGCCATACGGACCATTTGCTCTTCAGCAGAGCAATCCATTTTAGGAATGGTGTAGGTACTTGTTTGCTTAGCCTGTTGATTGCTTATATAAGTTTCAGTCTTCACAAGCTTTGCACCAAAACCCAAAGCTTCAAGTTTGGTGGTTATATTTTCATCTTTTTGATTATGTAGAACCTTTAAAGAACGGTTAGGTAAATCAAAGATGAGTTTTTGAACACCATCAATTGAAGATAGCGCCATACGAACCATCTGTTCTTCCGCAGAACAATCCATTTTGGGAACTAAGTATTCACTCATGTAGTGCGAATCTTTTAAAATATCTTCAGTGCTTAAATTTTCTTTGGGATCAGAACCATAACAGGATTGAGCGGTATCTTCACAACTGTTTGAAGTGTTACAGCAAGGAGATGAAGATTTTTTTTCTTCCTCTTCACCACAACAGCTAAGCGTATTATCACAATTCTTTGAATTGTTTGCTTCTGCAATTGATGGATGATTTTCTTGTTGAGATTTCTTATCTTCGCATGGTGTTTCTTTACTACATCCACAACCACTCATAATTATACCCATTAAAAAAATTATAAACTTTGAATATTAGAACCCCTATAGTTACTATAGAGTCAAGAATCTTTGGAAATACTAACTCAATGCATTTAAAAATTGGTGAACTCTCTAAAAAAACCTCATGTTCAGTATTAACAATTAGGTTTTATGAAAAGGAAGGTTTAATTCCGGAACCGGAAAGAACGGAAGGAAATTACCGCCTTTACGATGTAGGCTATGTTGAGCGAATTAAATTTATTTTGAATTGCCGAACTTTAAATATGAGTTTGAATGAAATTCGTCAATTACTTACCTATAAAGACAAACCTGAGAAAAATTGTTCAGATGTGAATGAATTAATTGACTTACATGTCAGTGCTATCAGAGAAAATATAATCAAGCAACAAAAGCTTATTGAACAACTATCTGATTTAAGAGGTACTTGTGATGGTTTATGTACAATTGACCAATGTGGAGTTTTAAAAAATCTAGCTTGATTATCTAGACCTATGCTTTTTTCAAAAAATCGGCACTGTTGCAAATAACCACGAATGGTAAGCTGAAGACTGTTTTAGCTAAAGGTGCAGCATATGAATCCTTTCCATGGTCGGCATTTTCAGGGCGAAATCATTCTTTGGGCTGTGCGCTGGTATTGTAAATATGGCATTAGCTATCGTGAACTGCAGGAAATGCTGGCCGAACGGGGTGTGAATGTTGATCACACGACTATTTACCGTTGGGTTCAACGTTATACGAATCTAAAAATGGGAGCCTATAGCTCCCATTTTTATTGTTAAACGTTGAATCCTATATGTTTTCCTGTTGGAAGCTCTACATCAATACGGAGCTTCCCACCCATTGCCTCAACATACTTTTTCAAGGTTGAAATCTTAAGATCATTGCCACGATTTTCTATTGCTGAAAGCGATGGCTGTTTTATTCCCAAAGTTTCAGCAAGCTCTTTTTGAGAAATTTCGAGTTCTTCACGAATAAGATGAAGCTGATTTTCTAGCAGTAATTCATCAGCCATTTTTTGAATACGGGCTTGGCTCTCTGGAGAGCGGCTAGCTAACAATTCTTGCAGAGTCTTAGCCATTAGATTTATCTCCTAGGGTAGTGAGATGAAGTTGGTATTGTTCATCTGCAATATCCAGCATGTCTTTATAAAAACGCTTTTTACCGCCTTTATCAGCAATACATAGAACAATAGCCTGTCGTAAGGGATCAAATGCGAAGAAAGCTCTTAAGGATCTACCGCGATGTTGAACACGCAGTTCTTTCATATTGGTAAATTTAGACTCATACACAGTATCTACTAAAGGACGGCCTAAACTCGGTCCCTGCTGCTGTAGAACAACCAGGGCAGCTAGGACCTTCTCTTGTGTAGGTTCATCTTGCTGTTCAAGCCACTGATTAAATAGATCTGTCGTAATGACTGTCCACATACCACAACCAAAATATAGATTATAGTCTATATTTTAGGGGCATTATGTTTGTTTTGCAAATGAGAAAGGATAGGCAATAAAAAAGCCCGACATCCTGTCGGGCTTTTCCATATTTGGCGCTTAGATCTGACTCCTGTCTGATCTCACGTTCCTTGTTGTTCATCTTATTCTTTTTATCTGGAGCATCCTGCTCTCTATGTCTTCATGATAGGAAATTTCCAGTATTGCGGATAGCAGCAAAGGGCCGAGATTGGTATGAGCCAGGGCTTACAAAATAGCCTAAATTTTATCCACAAAAAATGTGGATAATTTTGGACATTGAGGTATTGATAAAATTTGAAAAACCTCAAAACTGACTATTTTTTAGTCAAATTTATTGGCAAGAAGTATCAAAACCGCTCATAAAAAAAGCCGACTTGTTTCAAAATCGGCTTTTTGGTCATTTTTGGATTTTTCTATTTTTATTAAGTGGTTGATATTTAGATTAATATACAAGTGTATTGCGTATAACCACCATTATGTTAAATGAATGATAATTGACATTTTGTTCATTAATACTGATATGCAACGAATTTTATTATATGTCACCCCTCAATTACAAATATAAATGACTGCTCGTCTAATCATCTCCATTACACAATTAAATGTTAAAATGCATAGCTACTTCATCTAAGATAAAATATATGTATCCAAATCTACAGCACAGCTTCGAAAACAGCGTCATTCTCGTTGTAGAAGATGATTATGATATTGGTGACATTCTTGAAAAATACATAAAAAATGAAAACATGCAGGTCATCCGTGCATTGGATGGACAACAAGCTTTAGAGTGCCTAAAAGCCAACTCTATCGACCTGATTCTCCTTGATATTAAATTACCCAAACTAAATGGCTGGGAAATTCTACAAATCATCCGTCAAACAAGTCATTTACCTGTCATTATGCTGACTGCCTTAGATGATCAAGTGAATAAGATCATGGGGCTAAAAATGGGTGCTGATGACTTTATTATTAAGCCATTTAACCCAAACGAAGTGATTGCACGAATACAAGCCGTACTTAGACGAAGTACAAGCCAAAATATGGAAATAACTAATATTATTCGTTATAGAAATATTGAAATTAATCCAGATCATCATCAAGTTTACATTTCAAATGGTCAAAGAAATCAGTTGCTCAACCTTACGTTAACTGAGTATAAGATACTGTTTTTGATGGCAAAAACACCGAATAAAGTCTTTACACGTAATGAATTGATCCAAAACTGTATGCCTGAAAGTGATGCTTTAGATCGCACTGTAGATAGCCATATCAGCAAATTACGCAAAAAACTTGAAGAAAATGATGTAAATGGCTTATTAATCAATGTCCGTGGCGTGGGGTATCGCTTAGATCAAAATCATGAAATTTAACTTTTTTAAAAATTCTGTTGGAATTAACTTCCAGTTTATTATCATGATGAGCCTATTCAATTTAGGCATTACGCTGTTATCTTTCATGATTGGCTATTTTGTTTATAGCTGGGCGATAAAAATAGGTTTTCTAAATACACAAGTTATTAATTCAAATGAATTTTCAGTTACCTCCGTTGACTTTATCTGGCTGTTTTTAGTGCTATTAACAGGCTTTTTTCTTTCTACTATCCTCGCCTTTAAATATGGAAAACGCTATACACAGCCAATTAGTGATTTAGCAGATGTTATTCAACAAATTCAACAAGGCAATTTAGCACTCAGAATTAAACAGCCACATCATGATATTCCACATGAAATCAAGTCTCTTATTGAGAACTTCAATGAAATGGCAAACCAACTTGAAGTATCAGTTAAGAATTCAACTGTTTGGAATGCTGCAATTGCACATGAATTACGAACACCTGTGACAATATTACAAGGTCGCTTGCAAGGTATTGTCGATGGTATATTTATTGCCGATAAAGCTTTACACCTAAGCTTATTGAACCAAGTCGAAGGCTTATCTTACCTTGTGGAAGATTTACGGACACTGACACTTATTGAAAATAAACAATTACGATTAGAACTAGAAAAGACCAATTTAAAAAATAGTATTGAAAAATGTCTGCAGATGTTTAATGAACGGTTTCATGTTAAAGGTTTAACTATTGTTTTAAATTTGACGGATAAATTGGTTTGCGTTGATATAAGAAGGATGGAACAGGTCTTTATTGCATTGTTCTCTAACTTTCTAAGATATTCGAATGCTGGAAAAATAAATATTACATCTGTAACCACAGCAGAACATTGGGTATTGACGTTTGAAGATGAAGGTCCTGGTATTGATGAATCGCATCTTAAACACCTGTTCAAACCCTTCTATCGACTGGAAGACTCTAGATCATGTCTAGATGGCGGTACTGGATTAGGCTTGGCAGTGATTGATGCAATTATTGAAGCACACCAAGGTCATATTTATTATTCTAAATCCAAAAACTTAGGTGGCAGCTGTTTTACTATTCAACTAAATCGTAAGACATCAACTCATTTATAATGTGTTAAGTTCAGATTAATACGGCTTAATTTAAACCATAAATTTAAGATAAATTGATGTCTGAACTTAACCATTCTGTTTGATGATCCTCAAATAAATTTCATCACAATGAATTCTCATCTCGATATTTAGCTAGCATAAAAAATACCACAATGGAGAGTATCCCGATGATAATCCCTGCTGTTAATAATAAATTAACATGAGCTGAACTGAAGGCAATTTTACCTGCGTTAATCAATGCTGTACCTTGTTCAACGGGTAACTGGCTCGCCACTAAATAGGTATCACCAATCGAAAGTCTGGCTTTTTCTGCTAAAACAGCAGTTAAATCTGACGGCACTTGAAGATGACTGCCAAATATATAGGCCATGAAAACACCAAATAAAGTAATACCTAGTCCTGTACCCAGTTCATAACCTGTACTTTCAAGTGAACCTGCCGCACCGCCCTTTTCTGCAGGTACTGAGCCCATGATCGCAATGGATGAAGCTGTTAAACCAATACTCAGTGTTAATCCAATCGAAGCTAAAATAAAGGGAACGATGATTCCCGGATGATGAAAATCTGAATAACTCAAACTGACCAACGCAATTGCTGCCAATATTAATGACATGGTCGCAACCAGACGGAGTCCAAATTTATTGGATAAAAAACCAGCAATAGGCCCGCCAATAGCGGCCGCAACCATAATCGGAACCATAAAAAGACCGGCTTGCAGCGGTGTTAAACGAATGACATATTGCAGCTCCATTGCCAAAGTTAACTCAACCCCTGCCAAAGCGCCTGCAGCAACCATTGCCATAATAATGCCGGCTAAAATAGCAGGACGTGAAAATAGCGAAAGATCTAGCATCGGCTGAGGAGAATTCAGCTGTTTGCGTACAAATATGGTTAATAAGCCGATAGATAAAACGACCAAAGGCAAGACAATCAACAACGACTGTTTACCGCCTAAGCCTGCTTTTAGTGCATATACAAACGAAATCAAACCGACAATCAGCAATAGCGCTTGACCAAATGCCCAATGTCCAGGGGTTATAGCTTCTTTTCGGGACAATAAGAAATAGCACATTGGTGCGACAACCAGCATGATTGGGACGTTAATCAGGAAAACTGAACCCCACCAGAAATATTCTAACAATCCCCCACCAATGAGCGGTCCAATGGCGGCACCGGCTGATCCGATTGTGCCCCAAATACCCAGCGCAATGGCACGTTCGCGACTGTCTTCGAAGGTTCTGCGAATAATACCCAATACACAGGGCATAATCATGGCACCGCCTAATGCTAATAAAGCACGTGCGGCAATCAGCATAGAAGCCGTTTGGGAAAATGCCGCAAGGACTGAGGCAATTCCAAATATAACCAAGCCAATCAGCAGAATCTTACGATTGCCGACACGATCAGCCAAAGTTCCCATCGGAACTAAAAGTCCAGCCATAAGTAATGGATAAATATCAATAATCCATAAGACTTGGTTACTTGTGGCACTCAGCGATTGGGTTAATGAGGGAACCGCAACATGCAGTACAGTCATATCAATCACAATCGGCAGAAATGCAAGCACGACAGCGAGCAATATCCACCAGCGTTTCGGATCAAGATTGGTAGCTTTCATGATTAAACCTATATTGATGGTTTATTAAATCAATTCTGAAATAAAGATGTAAATGAAAGATTTGTTGTGGGCTAAACTCGTTAACCCACAGCTTTTATTCTCAGTTTTGATGCTTAATGTGCCGCTTTACGTTTCGAGAATTTCTCAACCATGCTCATGACGACAATAAAGAAAATCGGTACAAAAATAACAGCTAGAATTGTTGCGCTGATCATGCCGCCAAAGACGCCTGTACCAATCGCTTTTTGAGTTTCAGAACTAGCGCCACTGGCAATGACTAAAGGAATAACGCCACAGGTAAATGCCAAAGATGTCATTAGGATTGGACGTAAGCGCAATTTAGCGGCTGCAACGGTTGCCTCCACTAAACCCATTCCTTCTTCTCTTAGTGCTTTTGCAAACTCAACAATCAAAATAGCATTCTTTGCAGATAGACCAATAATCGTGATCATGCCGACCTTAAAGAAAATATCATTTGGCATACCACGTAACATTACTGCTAAAAAGGCGCCAATCAACCCTAGAGGGACAACTAGCATCACAGAGAATGGAATTGACCAGCTTTCATAAAGCGCTGCCAAGACAAGGAAAACGACTAACATCGACAACAGTAATAAAAACAAGGTTTGTGATTCCGACTGTTTTTCTTCTAGAGAAATCCCAGTCCACTCATAACCCACACCTTTCGGAAGTTGTTCAATCAAATTTTCCATCTCAGTCATGGCTTGTCCTGAAGATATACCTGCTGCTGGACTGCCAGAAATACTCAATGATGGACGACCGTTGTAACGATTGTATTGTTGTGGGGAATGTTGCCAAATTGGAGTAATTATTTCAGACATTGAAACCAATTTACCGCTTTGACTGTTCACCTTAATCTGAAGAATATCTTCAATACTCATGCGTGATTTGGCATCAAGTTGCACAATGACTTGCTGCATACGGTCATGATTTGGAAAATCATTGATATACATCGAACCCATTGAGGTTGAAATAATATCGGTCACATCACTGAAATTAACACCTAATGCCTGCAATTTATCTCTATCAATTTTAAGCTGTACAGAACTGCCATCTGGCAAACCTTCAGGATAGACCTCCGCCACGATTTTACTTTGTGCTGCTAATGCTAAAAGCTGATCTTGTGCTTCTCTTAAAGCAGGCATGCCAATATTGCCACGATCTAATAATCTCAGTGAAAAACCAGATGAGTTACCCAATTCATCAATTGCTGGTGGTAACACAGACATGGTTTGACCTTCTGAACTTTCAGCCATCGCTATATTGGCATTATTCACGACTTCTTGTGCCGTAATAGTACGCTCTTCGAATGGCAATAGATTGGTAAAATACATCGCTGTATTCTGACCAGATCCACTAAAACCAAAACCTAAGACCGCCATATTGTCTTTAATCCCCGTTTCTTGGTCTAAATAATTTTGAAACTCAGCAACGACTTTACGGGTACGTTCTTGAGTTGCATCCGCAGGAAGTTGAATCGAAGTCATAAACCACCCCTGATCTTCTTCTGGCATAAACGCAGTCGGAACGTGTTTAAAACTAAAAATCAGCACAATGACAATGCCTAAGAAACATAACATTGCGAGGGTTTTATGTTTAATTACTTTAAATAAACTGCGTTCATAGCGATTGTTCAGCTTCTCAAAACTGCGATCAAACGATGCAAAAACACCCTTTTTCTGATGGTCTTGATCAATCGGTTTTAACATCGTTGCACATAACGCAGGGGTTAATGTCAGTGCAAGGAAAGCTGAGAATAAAATTGAAACCGACATGGTAATGGTGAACTGACGATAGATAATCCCCACTGAGCCTGACGCCAATGCCATCGGCAAGAATACAGCGGCTAACACTAAGGTGATGCCAATAATCGGATTGGTAATTTCCTTCATGGCTTTAGATGTGGCTTCAACTGGAGATAAGCCTTCTGTCGCCATAATGCGTTCAACATTCTCAATGACCACAATCGCATCATCGACAATAATCCCGATCGCAAGCACCATACCGAACATGGTCAGCACATTAATCGAAAAACCAGCAAGCAGCATGACTGAGAATGTGCCAAGCAATGCAATCGGTGCAACAATCGCCGGAATTAAGGTGTATCGAACATTGTGTAAAAAGATAAACATGACAATAAAAACTAATGCCATAGCTTCAAGCAATGTCATGATTACTTTTTCAATCGAGATTTTTACAAAAGGTGCAGTGTCGTAAGGTATAGAGAATTTCATACCATCAGGCAGTGCTGAACCTAACTGTTCAATTTTCGCTTTAACACCTTCTGCAGTCTTGACAGCGTTGGCACCAGGACTCATTTGTATCGCCACAGCTGTAGAGGCTTTGCCATTTTCTAAAATCGCAAAGTTATACATCTGTGCCCCGATTTCGACACGAGCGACATCCGACAGTCGAACATTGGCGCCATTTTGTTGAGCACGTAAACTAATTTTCTTGAATTGCTCTACAGTTTCTAATTGACCTTGAGCAGTTAAAGGAATAGTAATTTGTTGCCCCGTCAAAGCAGGAACATCACCAATACGACCTGGTGATATCGGCAAGTTTTGGTTTTGGATGGCTGTATTCACATCTTGAATACTCAATCCATAAGAAACCAAACGATCTGGATCGACCCAAATCCGCATGGCTTTTTCAGCACCAAAATTTTGGACTTTACCAACACCGTCAACCCGCTTTAATTCTTCAATCACATAGCGAGTCATATAGTCACTGACATCAATTTCACTATATTTGCCATTCGGTGAACTTAAGCCCACCATCATTAAAAAACCAGACGACGCAGCATCGACCATCAGCCCTTGTTGTCGCACTGTTTGAGGTAAGCGTGACTCAATGGCTTTAATTTTGTTTTGCACATCAATTTGTGCAAGTTCTACATCTGTACCTGGTTTAAATGTTGCGGTGATTGTTGCTGTTCCAGAACTATCTGAACTTGAACTGTAATAAAGTAAGTTTTTGACACCTGACATTTCCCGCTCAATCAAGGTCACAACACTATCATTCAATGTTTTTGGCGTAGCACCTGGATAGATTGCCGTAATACTAATCTGTGGTGGCGCAACACTTGGGAATCGTGCAATAGGTAACTTGGGGATGCTTAGTACACCCAACAGAATAATAAATAAAGCAATCACCCATGCAAAAATAGGACGCCTAATGAAAAATTGGGACATTATTGCTGTCCTCCATTTTCCTTAATATTTGTAGGTTGCCACTGCTTAATTTTTAATTTTTGCTCAGGCTGTATACGATCAGCCCCTTCAACAATGACTTTCTCACCTGCTTGTAACCCTTGTTTGATCACATAGTTATTTTGATAACGTTGACCAAGCTGAACAGGCTTGCTTTGCGCTAAACCTTTTTGATTAACAATCGTAACATTGGCTTTACCACTAATATCATGTTGAATCGCTTGTTCTGGAACTAGGAGCGCATTTTCAACTTGAGCTCGGCTCATATTGACTCGAACATACATGCCTGGCAAAAGTTTTTGATTTTCATTATTGGCTAAAATACGGATTGTGACATCACCCGTATCAGGATCAACTTTAGTATCCGAAAATAGGATTTCACCTGTAACGTTATAAGGTTTACCCTGACTATTTAGGATTTCAACCGTATGTTTGGTATTTGACACGTCACCTTGCTGTAAAGCTTCCTGTAGTTTTTCATAATCACTAATTGATTGCTTTACATCAACATAGACTTTATTAATCTGTTGTATTACGGCCATTGCATTAGTATCACCTTGACCAACTAATGCACCCTCAGTCACTAAGATTTCACCAATCGTTCCTGAGATAGGGGCTGTAACAGTCGCATATTTAAGATTAAGTTGTTGTCTGCTTAACATGGCTTGCATTTGCGCCACATCGGCTTTTGCTTTTTGATAATCTGCTTCGGTATTGTTGTATTCCTGCTGACTAACCGCATTTACTTTTACTAATTCAGTGTAGCGTTTTAACAGCACCTGCAAACGTGTCACCTCAGCTTGTGCACGGTTTAAAGTGGCTTGATTGCTTTTTACATCTGCCTGAAATATTTCAGAATTCAATTTAAAAAGCGGTTGACCTGCTTGCACATAAGAGCCTTGCTTAAAAAGTACTTTATCAACAATTCCACCTACTTGCGGGCGAATTTCAGCAATACGGTAAGCGACAACACGGCCTGGAAGATTTTCAATTAAATTCATGGAATGCGGTAATACCGTGATGGTACTGACAACCGCTGGTGGCATTTCTGTTGGGGACTGTTCAGCATCTTTGGCTTGTGTACAGCCGATTAAAAGTACAGTTGTAATAAGTATTGAACCTATTAAATGATAATGTGTTGACATGCTTTTTCAGAGGGGGGGTTTTAGATACTACTATTTTGAAATAGCAGTGTTTATGAATTGCTGATGTTGTGTGGAGATTGTGTGGAGATTGTGTGGAGAGATTAAAAGATTTATTTTTTAATGACACGCTTAAACAGCGTGGCTTGTAAATTAGTATAAATAATTTTGTTGTTCTACAATTTTGATCGTATCTTAGTTTTTTCTCATAGTTCATGAACTTTAAAATTCTAAACCAAGACTAATATTTATATAAGCAATTGAAAATACAATACATAGTTTCTTTATACACTTATGAAGTGAACTTTAGGTGAACATAAGTTAAATAGAAATTTTTAATTAGTTCAGCACAAACGTACAATCTTTAAGGCCTATAACTCGATACCGTTCTCTCTTTGATGTTTATTGCTATCTAATTGAGTGAACTCTGTGGAAATATTTCTTTATACATTAAGCGTTATGTATAGCCCAGGCCCTGTAAATTTTATGGGGCTAAATTCTGGCCTTACAGGTCAATTAAAAAAGACTATAGGATTTTACCTAGGCATTGGTTTCGCCATGTTGATCTTATTCGTATTGTTTGGCTATATAGGTGAAGCTGTTATTCCACATGGATTGATTCATTATATTGCTTTAGCGGGTGCAATTTATACATTCTACTTGGCTATAAAAATGATTAGGGCGAATGTAGAAACAACTCAACAGCAAGAAAGCCATCTAACATTCTTAAATGGCTTATTTATTCAGTTATTAAATCCAAAAGCCATTCTCGTCATTCTACCTGTTACGACAATTATGTACCCTGCAGCCAAAATCACAGGAATCATGATCTTGATAGTTTCTTTACTGATTTCACTTGGTGCTGTTGGCGCACCATTCACCTATGCTCTGGTTGGAAAAGTATTAGGCAACAAAATTGCTAATCCTATCTGGTTTAATCGGCTAAATAAGCTGATGGGTATACTCTTGATTTTATCAGGGCTTTTTATGTTCAAAGATTTTCTTAATGGAATAAATCTGCTGTAGGACAAATTAGCCGTTCAAATCGAACGGCTATCTTTTAATATTTATCATTTTCCATTGAGTGGGAGTTAAACCAAATGTTTTTATAAAATGTCTGGTCATATGACTCTGATCAAAAAAGCCTGCATTTAAAGCAGCATTAACAATAGACTCCCCTTGAGCAAGGTAGAACTTAACTGTTTCTAAGCGACGCATGATCATATAACGGTGTGGGCTAGTTCCAAATAATAATCGGAAATCACGAGAAAGGCTCCAGCGGTCACGATCAGCATGTTTCTCTAAATCTGACAAACTTAAGTTTTCATGTGGATACGCCAAAATACACTCACGCGCTCTCTCTGCTGCCTTGTAGTCAAATTTTTTGTTTTGGTTAGATGAAGTATCTGAAATTTCACACAGTGTAGTTGCCAAATCAAATAGAGCATCTTCCTCTTCTAGGGTATCCATATAATTATTTATATTATTTAGAAAGCTATCCATTGCCCTAAACAGGCGAATATCATTACTTAAGCCATGTCTGATAAAAGGCAAAGGTTTACCCTTTAAAATGGTTTGGATCATCGCTGGTTCGATGTAAATCATTCTATAGCGATAGCCATCTAATGTTCCTGATTCACCATCATGCTTTTCATCCGGGTGTAGAACCATAGTCATGCCTGGCAAGCTATGTTGCAATGTACCTTTGTAATGAAAGTTTTGAACTCCGGAAAGAGTCCTGCCAATAGCATAAGTATCATGTCGGTGAGGTTTATAAGCATAATTGGAAAGAAATGCTTCAATTCTTTCTAATTTATGATTTTGAGTGGGGGATCTCACAATCCAATTATTTCCACTGGAGAAATCAGGCATAATTGATGGCCAATTTTTCGTAGATTCTATTGTAGATTATTTTTCACTTTTCCTAAAATTAACATAATACACCTTATACGAAACTGATATTTATTTTCCTTAAATATCAATGTTATATTCTAATCTTAATACCCCATTCTAGCCCGTATGGGGTTTTTTTATAATTATTCACGTTCCACGCTTAATATTTAAACAATGTTCCACGTTTTTGATTAGATATTTTAATCATTCCAGTAAGAGCCGAGCGAGTGTCTACGAGCGACCACCTGGCATTAAAATTTTGCCCCTGCCTTTTCCCTGATTACAAGCTCCCTTTTGCTTCATAACGAAAGATACAGAGCATCCCGAATGGGTGCGAACTTTGGAGCTTTTGCTTTTCAAAAAGTATGAGCGAAGCGAATACATTACCAATATTTTTGCTTTTAGATTTCACAAACAGGATTACCCAAAAACTGCCCCACGAAGCGAGGAACGAGCTTCAATAGAGTACGAGCTTTAGCGAGTACATAGGGCAGTTTTAAGTATTCCCCTCTTTTTTAATATTTTAAATATTTTTAAATATTTTTAGACCCCACTCAAAGCCATGCTGTGCGTGGCTTTGCAAGGTTTAACTATGAGGGATTGACGCATAACTATGAGGGATTGACGCATAACTATGAGGGATTGACGCATAACTATGAGGGATTGACGCATAACTATGAGGCGGTATATTATTCTCATAATTAATAATAAGGAATACAAAAATGAGTAAGCTCTTAGTAGTCAAAGCAAATAATATTATTGAAGCTAGTTATCAACTGTCTTTGAATGAACAGCGCTTAATTTTGGCGGCTATAGCCTGTATACCCAAAGGCGAAGAAGTGACAGATAACACAGGTTATTGCGTCACAAGGGAATCATTTATTGAGTTAGGTGTTAACCCAAAAACAGCAAGCAGAGAAATTAGAGAAGCATGTGATCGACTTTTTAATAGAGTTATCACAATAACAACTGAAGCAGGGACGTTTAAAACTCGATGGGTTCAAGACATCATGAAATACAATAGTGATTGGGCTTTGGCTAATCCTGAATTTATCCAAGAGGTGACAGGGAGCGATCCTTATGCAGAAGATTATATTTTGGCGGCAATAAGGTTTAGTAAGTCTGTATTACCTTTTATTAGTAACTTATCATCTAACTTCACACAATATTTTCTTCAAGACATAGCAGGAGTAAGTAGTGGGTATAGCGTTCGATTTTATGAATTAATGATGCAATTCAAGAGTACAGGTTATCGAAAAATAAGGCTTGATGACTTGCGCAATATGCTTGATCTGAATAATAAGTATCCATTAACGGCAGACTTAAAAAGATGGGTAATAGATACCGCAATTGATGAACTTAATGAAAAATCCCCCATTACAATCAAATATAAACTGTTAAAAACAGGGCGTAAGTTCACACACATAGAATTAAACTTTAAGCAAAAATTGTCACCTAAAAAAATAGAATCTCAGCGAGATCAAAAAACTATAGATATGTTCAGCAACTTATCTGACAGTCAAATTAAGACCTACAGTTCAGTATTATCTAAGGTTCATAGCATCTCTGACTTAGCCGACAATAAAGATTACCCAGCCTTTTCAATATGGATTTCCAATATTTTACGTGACCCTACATCCGTCCGAGAGGAAACCGCAAAGCGGATTTTTAAAGCATTGCGGACTGAGACAGACTTCAAAGACTAAGATTTTATATACATTACGTCATAGGGAATGCTGAGTACAGTTTACGGCAAGTCGGATATTTAGCTTGAATTTTATGTAAATAATACGCCTGATCTTTTTCAAGAAAGCCGTTCAATAAACCACTCTTATCAGTATAGAAACAACGTCCTTTTTCTCTATCCCATGCTAAAAAAGGAGTGGATGGCTTACTTATTGATATAACATCATTATTACAGTGAAGTAGTGCCAGTGAACTTACCTGATACTTTCTTGCTTGGTTACCATCTGGCGGATATGCTAAACCAATTATCAAATTTCCTTTTTTTATATTCTTAATTTTAAAATCGCCATTCCATTCATTTGGGCTAGAATATCTAAACCAAGCTATTAATGGGCGAAAAATAAAATTATGGTTAGAAAATTGAAATTTAGTCTGATTTTTATCTGATTCAAATGATTGAACCCTTGCTATAAATACCTCATTTGGTGAGTGTGGCATACATGCACTAAGATTTTGCGAACCCATGATTGTCGCTAAAATTCCACCCCATAAAATTAGTGTTTTTTGCATTATTTAGATATCTCAATATTTGGTAAGTCAAAAAGCTGTCTATCTCTATTTTCTGTTAAATACTCATTGAGTTCAGCGAGTATTTTTTCTTTGTTGGCTTCATTACTTTGCATCTTTTTAATTAAGTAAGAACCGAGCAAAATTTTACGTCTTGTATCGTCCTTTCTTTCTTGTTCCTTTTGCTTGGTTTTTTCTCTTGCATCAATAGCCTGTTTTTGAGCTTTTAACTGTTTCAACTTTTCTAATTGGGCTTCGATTTTCTTTTCAAGAGTTTCAGCAGCTTTTGTCATGATTCAGATTTCGGGATATAGAAAACCACTCAAGCATAAGGCCCTATGAATTGAAATTCAAGCGGGCTATATGCTATCGTGTTTTTCATGAAATGCGCACTTACGACTTGAATTTCATTCAAGTCATCGTTGCGTAAGGGGAATCCCCTTAACCCCAAAAAATTGCTACGCAATTTAAAAAGGCGAAAGAAAAAATGGCGATTTATCATTGCTCAACAAAAACAGTGAATCGAAGTTCGGGACGAACTGCGGTTGCATCGTCTGCCTACCGTTCAGGGGAAAAACTCAAAGATGAACGAACAGGACTAACCCACGACTTTACGAGAAAGGACGGTGTCGCCCATAGCGAAATTGTGTCTAACCTTGATATAGAAATAGACCGTAGCGAATTGTGGAACTTGGCGGAACAGTCCGAAAACCGCAAAGATGCTCGAACCGCTAGAGAATGGGTGATTGCCCTGCCTGATGAACTGGATGCAGATCAGCGCAAGGACTTGGCAAAAGAGTTTGCCCAATCGCTTGTTGATCGTTATGGCGTGATTGCAGATTTAGCCATTCACGAACCCAGCAAAGGCGGAAATGATAAAAACCATCACGCCCATATCATGCTGACCACCCGAAAAGCTGAATTAGACCCTGACAATAAACTCACTTTGACGACAAAAACCGATATTGAGTTAAGTAATGCCAAACGCAAAAGCCTAAATATGGGAACAACCCAAGACGACATCAAACAGATTCGGGAAACATGGGCGGACTTAGCCAATCACGCACTGGAGCGAGCAGGCTACCGAGAAAAAATAGACCACCGCAGCTATGCCGATCAGAACAATGGACTACAAGCCACCATTCATGAGGGGACTTCGGTCACTCAACTCCGTAGACAAGGCATAGACACCGAAATCAGCCGTTATAACGACCATGTGAAGCAACACAACGCCCAACACCTCAAACAACAGCAACAGCGCACAGACAGCGTTTTACAGCACGGTTTAAACCGTGCCGAGCAAGGCTTCAAGCAATGGCAGAAAAACCAAGAAGCTAAACGCCTAGAACAAGAACGCCAAGCCGAAATACAACGACAGCAAAAACTAGAGCAACAGCAAGCCAACCGTAAAGCATCACAAGACTTAGATCAGGGCGGAATGTACCGATGAGCAACCAAAACGACCTAGATGACCAGCTCTATATTTTACTGGCATCTATGAAAGAGTATCGAGAAGCCATAGCAGACGATAACAAGCGATTAGAAGCGTTTTACAAGGAAGTGGCTAGCGGAGTACTCAATAAGACCGAAAAACACCTAAAAAACGCCAATCAGAAGCAAATAGACGCACTCAACAACAGTATTCGAGAATTAAACAATGCAACCAATCAACTTGACTGGCGATTCATGGCAATCTACACCAGTGCTTTTGTTAGCTTGCTGATCGTTTTCTTTTTAGCATTATTTTTATATGTGCCGAGCATGGACGAAATCAAACAGCGTAGAGCAGACGTTGCATGGCTAGAACAAAAATACAGCCTAGATATTAAAAATTGCAATGGGAAGTCTTGCGTTCGCATCATGAAAAATGACTGTCACGGAGCGAATAAGGATTATTGTGTGATTGACCCAAAATAATGATTAGACAGTACTTTGCTCGGCTCTTGCCATCACCGAATCAATGACAGCAGTCGCAAAGTTGCCCGACTTTGAAACATGGCTAAAGCCATCTTTCAAAGCATCGAGCGATAGTCATCCAAAAATTTCGGAATGGCTATCCAACTGATGCAGTTCTAAAATATCGTCACCAACAAGCCTATAGATCAAGACTAAATCAGGCTTCACATGACAATCACGACAATTTTTAAACTCTGCACCACCTTTCAAGGGATGATCTAAATACTTTTCAGGCAAAGGATTATTTGCGACTAAACAATCTAATACTTCTGCCCATTCAGCCGTAACCAGTTCTAAATAACGTCTTTTAATATCACGTTTAAAAGAACTGGTTACGATAATCTTACGTTTAGCCATGTGCTTCTTCCGACATAGCTTTAATCGCTTCTTCTACCGTTTCGTACTCGGTGTACTCGCCATTTTCAATCTCTTTTAAAGATTGAAGTAACTTGGCTGCTGCTTTAGGAGTTAAAGCAGGTTCTCGTGCATAGTCAAAAGACAAAGGAATCGCTTTAGTTTTAACGATTTGATTCAAGAACAGTTTGAATGCTTGAGGCATAGTCAAACCATAGTCTTCCAAAATAGGGGTAACTTGTTCTTTTAACTCTGCTTCTAAGCGCATATTGAAATTGACTGCGGACATGATTCCCTCACTCAAAAACCATTAAAGTAAAGATAATATAAGTCATATTCTTTACTTTTTCATTACTTTTGATGTAATAAATGATTTCTGACAACTGAATTTCGTATAACAGCCATTATGTTAAATGTATAACTTTATAAAGTGTTAATTTTAAAGTCTTCCAATGTTTTGCCTTTTTCTTCTAATAAATTATGAACAAACTCAGGCTCTAATTTCAGCATCAGTTCAATAGCATCATGGATTTTCCAAAATTGTAATTCAGGATGATCTATTATTTGGATTAAATGGTTTTTAATTAAAGGAATATATTCATCGTATTTTTCATCATCAATTAACCAAAATAAGCGACTAATATCAAATGGTTCTGTATTAGATATTTCTATAATCTTTTGTATAGGATGAAATATTTTTATTCTAGCCTGTTCACCAAATCCTAGATCAGCTTGGAATGCCCAATAACGAACAAAAGCTCTAAGTACATGCTGAAGTGTATCATCATAACCATGTAAACGATGATCTATATAACCAACTAATTTATTTTCATTTAATAAATTTACTAATGCATCAAAACCAGAGGATTGTCCCCAATTAGTCAGAAGTTTTGCTGCCTCAAATACAATATTTTCATCAGAAGAATTTAATAAATTTATGACTTGTTCTATACGATCTTCAGGAATATCTTCTGGATCTAAATCTGTTGCATCACATGCGTAATCTGCATGAGTAGGAACGTCATGCAGTAATACAGAAATTTCTTTATTCATTAAGCCACTCATTAATAATTATCTTAAGATTTTCTAAAATTAACATAATACACCTTATACGAAACTGATATTTATTTTCCTTAAATATCAATGTTATATTCTAATCTTAATACCCCATTCTAGCCCGTATGGGGTTTTTTTATAATTATTCACGTTCCACGCTTAATATTTAAACAATGTTCCACGTTTTTGATTAGATATTTTAATCATTCCAGTAAGAGCCGAGCGAGTGTCTACGAGCGACCACCTGGCATTAAAATTTTGCCCCTGCCTTTTCCCTGATTACAAGCTCCCTTTTGCTTCATAACGAAAGATACAGAGCATCCCGAATGGGTGCGAACTTTGGAGCTTTTGCTTTTCAAAAAGTATGAGCGAAGCGAATACATTACCAATATTTTTGCTTTTAGATTTCACAAACAGGATTACCCAAAAACTGCCCCACGAAGCGAGGAACGAGCTTCAATAGAGTACGAGCTTTAGCGAGTACATAGGGCAGTTTTAAGTATTCCCCTCTTTTTTAATATTTTAAATATTTTTAAATATTTTTAGACCCCACTCAAAGCCATGCTGTGCGTGGCTTTGCAAGGTTTAACTATGAGGGATTGACGCATAACTATGAGGGATTGACGCATAACTATGAGGGATTGACGCATAACTATGAGGGATTGACGCATAACTATGAGGCGGTATATTATTCTCATAATTAATAATAAGGAATACAAAAATGAGTAAGCTCTTAGTAGTCAAAGCAAATAATATTATTGAAGCTAGTTATCAACTGTCTTTGAATGAACAGCGCTTAATTTTGGCGGCTATAGCCTGTATACCCAAAGGCGAAGAAGTGACAGATAACACAGGTTATTGCGTCACAAGGGAATCATTTATTGAGTTAGGTGTTAACCCAAAAACAGCAAGCAGAGAAATTAGAGAAGCATGTGATCGACTTTTTAATAGAGTTATCACAATAACAACTGAAGCAGGGACGTTTAAAACTCGATGGGTTCAAGACATCATGAAATACAATAGTGATTGGGCTTTGGCTAATCCTGAATTTATCCAAGAGGTGACAGGGAGCGATCCTTATGCAGAAGATTATATTTTGGCGGCAATAAGGTTTAGTAAGTCTGTATTACCTTTTATTAGTAACTTATCATCTAACTTCACACAATATTTTCTTCAAGACATAGCAGGAGTAAGTAGTGGGTATAGCGTTCGATTTTATGAATTAATGATGCAATTCAAGAGTACAGGTTATCGAAAAATAAGGCTTGATGACTTGCGCAATATGCTTGATCTGAATAATAAGTATCCATTAACGGCAGACTTAAAAAGATGGGTAATAGATACCGCAATTGATGAACTTAATGAAAAATCCCCCATTACAATCAAATATAAACTGTTAAAAACAGGGCGTAAGTTCACACACATAGAATTAAACTTTAAGCAAAAATTGTCACCTAAAAAAATAGAATCTCAGCGAGATCAAAAAACTATAGATATGTTCAGCAACTTATCTGACAGTCAAATTAAGACCTACAGTTCAGTATTATCTAAGGTTCATAGCATCTCTGACTTAGCCGACAATAAAGATTACCCAGCCTTTTCAATATGGATTTCCAATATTTTACGTGACCCTACATCCGTCCGAGAGGAAACCGCAAAGCGGATTTTTAAAGCATTGCGGACTGAGACAGACTTCAAAGACTAAGATTTTATATACATTACGTCATAGGGAATGCTGAGTACAGTTTACGGCAAGTCGGATATTTAGCTTGAATTTTATGTAAATAATACGCCTGATCTTTTTCAAGAAAGCCGTTCAATAAACCACTCTTATCAGTATAGAAACAACGTCCTTTTTCTCTATCCCATGCTAAAAAAGGAGTGGATGGCTTACTTATTGATATAACATCATTATTACAGTGAAGTAGTGCCAGTGAACTTACCTGATACTTTCTTGCTTGGTTACCATCTGGCGGATATGCTAAACCAATTATCAAATTTCCTTTTTTTATATTCTTAATTTTAAAATCGCCATTCCATTCATTTGGGCTAGAATATCTAAACCAAGCTATTAATGGGCGAAAAATAAAATTATGGTTAGAAAATTGAAATTTAGTCTGATTTTTATCTGATTCAAATGATTGAACCCTTGCTATAAATACCTCATTTGGTGAGTGTGGCATACATGCACTAAGATTTTGCGAACCCATGATTGTCGCTAAAATTCCACCCCATAAAATTAGTGTTTTTTGCATTATTTAGATATCTCAATATTTGGTAAGTCAAAAAGCTGTCTATCTCTATTTTCTGTTAAATACTCATTGAGTTCAGCGAGTATTTTTTCTTTGTTGGCTTCATTACTTTGCATCTTTTTAATTAAGTAAGAACCGAGCAAAATTTTACGTCTTGTATCGTCCTTTCTTTCTTGTTCCTTTTGCTTGGTTTTTTCTCTTGCATCAATAGCCTGTTTTTGAGCTTTTAACTGTTTCAACTTTTCTAATTGGGCTTCGATTTTCTTTTCAAGAGTTTCAGCAGCTTTTGTCATGATTCAGATTTCGGGATATAGAAAACCACTCAAGCATAAGGCCCTATGAATTGAAATTCAAGCGGGCTATATGCTATCGTGTTTTTCATGAAATGCGCACTTACGACTTGAATTTCATTCAAGTCATCGTTGCGTAAGGGGAATCCCCTTAACCCCAAAAAATTGCTACGCAATTTAAAAAGGCGAAAGAAAAAATGGCGATTTATCATTGCTCAACAAAAACAGTGAATCGAAGTTCGGGACGAACTGCGGTTGCATCGTCTGCCTACCGTTCAGGGGAAAAACTCAAAGATGAACGAACAGGACTAACCCACGACTTTACGAGAAAGGACGGTGTCGCCCATAGCGAAATTGTGTCTAACCTTGATATAGAAATAGACCGTAGCGAATTGTGGAACTTGGCGGAACAGTCCGAAAACCGCAAAGATGCTCGAACCGCTAGAGAATGGGTGATTGCCCTGCCTGATGAACTGGATGCAGATCAGCGCAAGGACTTGGCAAAAGAGTTTGCCCAATCGCTTGTTGATCGTTATGGCGTGATTGCAGATTTAGCCATTCACGAACCCAGCAAAGGCGGAAATGATAAAAACCATCACGCCCATATCATGCTGACCACCCGAAAAGCTGAATTAGACCCTGACAATAAACTCACTTTGACGACAAAAACCGATATTGAGTTAAGTAATGCCAAACGCAAAAGCCTAAATATGGGAACAACCCAAGACGACATCAAACAGATTCGGGAAACATGGGCGGACTTAGCCAATCACGCACTGGAGCGAGCAGGCTACCGAGAAAAAATAGACCACCGCAGCTATGCCGATCAGAACAATGGACTACAAGCCACCATTCATGAGGGGACTTCGGTCACTCAACTCCGTAGACAAGGCATAGACACCGAAATCAGCCGTTATAACGACCATGTGAAGCAACACAACGCCCAACACCTCAAACAACAGCAACAGCGCACAGACAGCGTTTTACAGCACGGTTTAAACCGTGCCGAGCAAGGCTTCAAGCAATGGCAGAAAAACCAAGAAGCTAAACGCCTAGAACAAGAACGCCAAGCCGAAATACAACGACAGCAAAAACTAGAGCAACAGCAAGCCAACCGTAAAGCATCACAAGACTTAGATCAGGGCGGAATGTACCGATGAGCAACCAAAACGACCTAGATGACCAGCTCTATATTTTACTGGCATCTATGAAAGAGTATCGAGAAGCCATAGCAGACGATAACAAGCGATTAGAAGCGTTTTACAAGGAAGTGGCTAGCGGAGTACTCAATAAGACCGAAAAACACCTAAAAAACGCCAATCAGAAGCAAATAGACGCACTCAACAACAGTATTCGAGAATTAAACAATGCAACCAATCAACTTGACTGGCGATTCATGGCAATCTACACCAGTGCTTTTGTTAGCTTGCTGATCGTTTTCTTTTTAGCATTATTTTTATATGTGCCGAGCATGGACGAAATCAAACAGCGTAGAGCAGACGTTGCATGGCTAGAACAAAAATACAGCCTAGATATTAAAAATTGCAATGGGAAGTCTTGCGTTCGCATCATGAAAAATGACTGTCACGGAGCGAATAAGGATTATTGTGTGATTGACCCAAAATAATGATTAGACAGTACTTTGCTCGGCTCTTGCCATCACCGAATCAATGACAGCAGTCGCAAAGTTGCCCGACTTTGAAACATGGCTAAAGCCATCTTTCAAAGCATCGAGCGATAGTCATCCAAAAATTTCGGAATGGCTATCCAACTGATGCAGTTCTAAAATATCGTCACCAACAAGCCTATAGATCAAGACTAAATCAGGCTTCACATGACAATCACGACAATTTTTAAACTCTGCACCACCTTTCAAGGGATGATCTAAATACTTTTCAGGCAAAGGATTATTTGCGACTAAACAATCTAATACTTCTGCCCATTCAGCCGTAACCAGTTCTAAATAACGTCTTTTAATATCACGTTTAAAAGAACTGGTTACGATAATCTTACGTTTAGCCATGTGCTTCTTCCGACATAGCTTTAATCGCTTCTTCTACCGTTTCGTACTCGGTGTACTCGCCATTTTCAATCTCTTTTAAAGATTGAAGTAACTTGGCTGCTGCTTTAGGAGTTAAAGCAGGTTCTCGTGCATAGTCAAAAGACAAAGGAATCGCTTTAGTTTTAACGATTTGATTCAAGAACAGTTTGAATGCTTGAGGCATAGTCAAACCATAGTCTTCCAAAATAGGGGTAACTTGTTCTTTTAACTCTGCTTCTAAGCGCATATTGAAATTGACTGCGGACATGATTCCCTCACTCAAAAACCATTAAAGTAAAGATAATATAAGTCATATTCTTTACTTTTTCATTACTTTTGATGTAATAAATGATTTCTGACAACTGAATTTCGTATAACAGCCATTATGTTAAATGTATAACTTTATAAAGTGTTAATTTTAAAGTCTTCCAATGTTTTGCCTTTTTCTTCTAATAAATTATGAACAAACTCAGGCTCTAATTTCAGCATCAGTTCAATAGCATCATGGATTTTCCAAAATTGTAATTCAGGATGATCTATTATTTGGATTAAATGGTTTTTAATTAAAGGAATATATTCATCGTATTTTTCATCATCAATTAACCAAAATAAGCGACTAATATCAAATGGTTCTGTATTAGATATTTCTATAATCTTTTGTATAGGATGAAATATTTTTATTCTAGCCTGTTCACCAAATCCTAGATCAGCTTGGAATGCCCAATAACGAACAAAAGCTCTAAGTACATGCTGAAGTGTATCATCATAACCATGTAAACGATGATCTATATAACCAACTAATTTATTTTCATTTAATAAATTTACTAATGCATCAAAACCAGAGGATTGTCCCCAATTAGTCAGAAGTTTTGCTGCCTCAAATACAATATTTTCATCAGAAGAATTTAATAAATTTATGACTTGTTCTATACGATCTTCAGGAATATCTTCTGGATCTAAATCTGTTGCATCACATGCGTAATCTGCATGAGTAGGAACGTCATGCAGTAATACAGAAATTTCTTTATTCATTAAGCCACTCATTAATAATTATCTTAAGATTTTCTAAAATTAACATAATACACGTTATACGTAATGCTTGATATTTCTCTTTAAATATCATTATATTAAAGCAAGCCGTTCTGAAATATAGGGCACCAGCAGAGCGGCTTTTTATTGATTATTCATGTTCCACGCTTAAAATTCGAACAGTGTTTCATGATTTTTATAAGTTAAACTAAATTGGCACTGTTGCAAAGTTAGCGATGAGGCAGCCTTTTGTCTTATTCAAAGGCCTTACATTTCAAAAACTCTGCTTACCAGGCGCATTTCGCCCAGGGGATCACCATAATAAAATGCTGAGGCCTGGCCTTTGCGTAGTGCACGCATCACCTCAATACCTTTGATGGTGGCGTAAGCCGTCTTCATGGATTTAAATCCCAGCGTGGCGTTGATTATCCGTTTCAGTTTGCCATGATCGCATTCAATCACGTTGTTCCGGTACTTAATCTGTCGGTGTTCAACGTCAGACGGGCACCGGCCTTCGCGTTTGAGCAGAGCAAGCGCGCGACCATAGGCGGGCGCTTTATCCGTGTTGATGAATCGTGGGATCTGCCACTTCTTCACGTTGTTGAGGATTTTACCCAGAAACCGGTATGCAGCTTTGCTGTTACGACGGGAGGAGAGATAAAAATCGACAGTGCGGCCCCGGCTGTCGACGGCCCGGTACAGAT
>NZ_VPAK01000028.1:0-27875 GCF_013419295.1 Acinetobacter sp. YH12094 | reverse complement strand
CGACAATAGCAAGAGTGAACCACCTGATCCCTTCCCGAACTCAGAAGTGAAACCTCTTAGCGCTGATGGTAGTGTGGGGTTACCCATGTGAGAGTAAGTCATCGCCAGCTCATTATTCGAAACACCCTCTGACATATCAGGGGGTGTTTTTTTATGTGTGTGGAAAAAATAAGAAGAAAAGTAGAAGAACAAAATAGGAAAATAAGAAGAAAAGCGAAAGCAAAAAATAGGAAAACGACAGATATTTAAAATGAATAAAGCTAAACAGCGCAAAAAATTTACATCAAGCCAAGCTTATATTCTTTATAGTGAAGTTTAGTCGCCAAGGTATAAAAACAATAGGATGTGCAAATGCTCCAAGATCTCGATGAAGTCTCTATTTTAGAAATATTGCAGCAACGCTTTGAGGCAAATATGCAGCGGCATCCAGAATTACTTTGGGATGATGTAAAAAAACAATTGATTGCACAGCCCTCAAAACTAAAAATTTTAATCGAAATGGAAAAAACAGGCGGTGGGCCAGATATTGTGATGCTGAATCAGCAATCTCATGACCTGATATTTTATGATTGCAGCTTAGAGTCGCCAAAGCCTAGACGAAGCTTGTGCTATGACCGTGATGCCTTGGAGAATCGGAAGGATCATCCCCCGAAAAATAACGTTATAGACATGGTTCGAGACATCGGTGCTGAGCTACTGACAGAAGAAGACTATCGAGCAATACAGCAAGTTTTTCATTTCGATTTAAATACTTCGAGCTGGATCGTGACGCCAGCAGATATTCGGCAAAAGGGTGGGGCACTGTTTTGTGACCGACGTTATGATCATGTATTTAGCTACCATAATGGCGCACAGTCATATTATGCGTCTCGAGGATTTCGCTGTAAGCTGGTGATTGCTTAGTCTCAGTGCTATAAATGTTTTTAAAACAATCAAGAGTGTTCAAACGAACTTTTCTAAAGATGTAATTGCGTTTGTTTTTTAGACATTTAAAATTTTTCTAAACTAAAGATAGAAATAAATGATGGTGTGTCGTTCTGAAGTTTAATGAAAGAATAGAAGAATTAGGCCTGAAAATAAGGGTATTATTATTTAAAAAAATCAGTTAAATAATCATATATTGATAATGTTTAATAATTAAACTAAAGCATGAAAAATAACACAATTAACATGTACTTATAAGCGACTAGATTTATTAAACATACGTCTAATATCCCTAGAAAACACTGTTCCGTATATTCCGTGGCTGTTGAATTTTACTTAAAAATTCAATGAATGTTATGGACAAGTACTCATGGGAGATGAGAACGATGACAACGGAAAAAATAGACATAAATTCTGTAGTCGATAAGGCTAAATTTACCCCGTTCCACTTCAATGTAGTGGCTTGGTGCTTATTGATTATTTTATTTGATGGCTACGATTTAGCGATTAATGGCGTGGTTTTACCATTATTGATGCAAGACTGGGGCTTAAGTGCAATGCAAGCGGGGATGCTTGCCAGTACTGCGCTCGCAGGCATGATGTTTGGTGCCATGTTCTTTGGTTCTTTAGCGGATAAGATTGGCCGTAAAAAAGTCATTATGATCTGTATCGTTTTATTTAGTGGTTTGACCTTTGCCGGTGGTTTTGCGTCGAATCCAACAGAATTTGGTATTTTGCGTTTCTTGGCTGGTTTAGGGATTGGCGGTGTAATGCCTAACCTTGTGGCTTTAACGTCTGAATACGCGCCGCAGAAGATGCGTAGCACACTGGTAACGACGATGTTTAGTGGTTATGCAGTCGGTGGTGTGATGGCGGCACTTTTAGGTTCATGGTTCACCCCTGACTTTGGTTGGCAAATCATGTTCTTTATTGCGGGTATTCCACTTTTCCTTTTACCTGTGATTTGGAGATTTTTACCAGAATCTTTGGCATTTATGGTGAAAGAAAACAAACAGGAAAAAGCCCGCAGTATCGTGAAGCGCTTAGCACCTGAAGTGAAAGTGACTGAAAATACAGTGTTCACTTTGCCTCAAGAAAGCGTGCCTGAAGCTGCTAACGTGGTGAGTTTATTCCGCCGTGGTCGTGCCGTAAATACATTGCTGTTTTGGGTGGCGTTCTTTACGTGCCTATTGACCATGTATGCGCTAAGCAGCTGGTTACCAAAACTGATGATGGCAGCCGGTTATTCTATGGATAACAGCTTAATGTTTATGATGGTCATGAACGTGGGCGCAGTTGTGGGTATTGTTGGCGGTGGTATTTTGGCTGACCGTTTCCATTTAAAACCTGTGCTGATGGTTTTGGGTATGATGGGCGCGATTGTGATGAGCTTGATGGGCTTCCAATCAAATCAGTTCTTGCTATACATTTTGGTGTTCTTGGCAGGTGCTGCATCTATTGGTTCGCAAATGCTGCTGTACAGCTATGTGGCGCAGTATTACCCACTTGCTGTACGTTCGACGGGTATTGGTTGGTCTTCTGCAATTGGTCGTATGGGCGCGATTGTAGGGCCGATTCTGATTGGTGGTTTGCTCGGTATGAACTTACCTGCGCATTTCAACTTTATGGCGGTGGGTTTACCTGTACTGATTACTGCGATCGCGGTTGCATTGATCATGCATGAAAACGACAGTGATAAAATTGATGTTAAAGAGGCATCTACAGCGAAAGCCTAAGTTGTGATTCTTTAAAAAGAAAAGCCTCCGAAAGGGGGCTTTTTATGCTCTAATAGAAATGATATTTAGAATATTTAAAATTATGACAAAAGAAAGATGTTTAGAAAAAATGAAATACGTCCGTGATGCCTTTTGGTTTAGTTTAGGTGCTTACGGATTAGCAGTAAAAGAACCAACAAGCCGTTATTTGAGTAATTATAATTTAACAGTATCAGATAAAGAAATATATGTCTTAAGCGGAAATGAAGTAGCTGCTACAGATTGGCTTTTATATAATATTAATTTTTCAAATACTTTAGACAATGGTTCAGCAAAAATGTTTGTTAAACAAACATTTTACTACATGATTTTAGAAACTTTCGAAGCTGCCAAAAGTTATGCTTTTGAAAATAATAAATCTGATCATTTTAGGTCACAAGAATGGTATGCCTTTGCAAGGCATCTTAGAAATGCAATTGGTCATAATGGTGTATGGTCTATAAAAGGAATTCCTAATGATTTGCCTACTACTTTTAGGAATAAAACTATTGATTTGAGTTTTAACGGTCAAGAGCTAGGCGACTTTATTGGTTGGGTATATGGATTACAATTGTGTGCGACAATTCAACTGTGGGTTGGAGAGAGTTAATATTTTGTTGTGTTGTTAATTATTTGGTTTTAATTAATCTAATATCTAACTAAGCCCTTATTAATACTATTGTGAGAAAAATATGAACTTTAATTCTATCTCCCCAATCCCTGAAGACGATGAAGAACTGCATCTGCCTGAGCTAGTGTACTGGGCATCTTTAGGTGAACTTGCAGAAGTCGAAAAATCTTTGGCGAATGGCACAGACGTAAACTCTGCCGATGAAGAAGGCTACAGCGCACTGCATGCAGCAGCAGAAAACGGCTATTTAGACGTAGTGAAGCTATTGGTAGGCAAAGGTGCAGATGTAAAGCACAAAACCCAATATACCGCTTTAGAACTTGCAGAAATGGCAGGTCATGACGATGTTGTGGCATATCTCAAAAGCCTCTAAGTCCGATTGCGCAAAATCATGATCGTGAAATCCTCCAGCTGAATCTGGGGGATTTTTTTAATGGGTCATAAAAAATTAATAGATAGAAAAAGAAAACCCCGACATCCTGTCGGGGTTTTCTTCGTATTTCGTGTTCTAGATACAACTCCTTGTCATATCTCACGTCCTGATGCAGAAACTTATTGTTATTGTTTTATGTTTCGGAAACTTCCTGTCTCCTGATAACTGTAGATTAGGCCTGTTTCATAAACTTGGAAAGCCGCAATTTTCTGCATGTCATGTAAGCCAAAACGTACAAAATTATTCTGTTACCTTTCCAAAGAAAAATCATCTGATTAATTGATTAGAATCAAATGATTATAAAAGGGAAGGGAACAGTAAATGAAACAATGCATACAATATTTTCGAACGCCTAGCCTGATCGTTGGCATCTTGATGACAGCCGCATGCCATGCGGAAAACACCACAACTACAGCACAAGATCAAACACCAAGCCAAACTCAAAATTCTGCACAAGTCCAGCAAGAACAGGGCTTTAAAATACAAAAAATCGCTCAATTCAATGAGCCTTGGGCCATCCAGCCACTTACAGACGGCCGTTTATTGCTGACTGAAAGAAAAGGTCAGCTAATTATCTTTAATCCTCAAAACCAGCAGAAAATACAGGTGAAAAACCTTCCCAAAGTTGCCTATGGCGGACAAGGCGGCTTAGGTGATATTGCACTCGATCCGCAGTTTGAAAATAATCATCAGATATATCTGAGCTATGCAGAAGCCGGACAGGGCGGTTATGGCGCTGTCATCGAAAAAGCCACATTAAACCTCAATGAAGCTGCGCCAAGTTTAAAACAGCGAAAAATCATTTGGAGGCAAATTCCAAAAGTAGAAGGTCAAGGCCATTATTCACACCGAATGCAGTTTGGCGCAGATGGAAAATTATGGGTGAGTTCGGGCGAACGTCAGAAGTTTGATCCTGCACAAGATCTGCAGTCAAATTTGGGTAAAGTACTGCGCTTAAATAGTGATGGAACACCTGCTGCGGATAATCCATTTCAGACCCAAGGCGAAGTTGCAAAGCAAGTGTGGAGCTTCGGGCACCGTAACCCTTTAGGCATGGCATTTGATGCAAAACAGCAGCTTTGGGTGGCCGAAATGGGACCGAAAGGTGGTGATGAGTTAAATCTCGTGCAGCGTGCGAAAAACTATGGCTATCCACATGTGTCGAATGGCGATCATTATGATGATCAACCGATTCCTGATCATCTTACACGGCCTGAATTTGAAGCGCCTGCCATCAGCTGGACACCGGTGATTTCACCGTCGAGTTTGATGTTCTACCAAGGGCAAAAGTTCCCCTTGTGGAAAAATAAAGCGCTGATTGGTGGCTTATCTTCAGAAGCGATTGTGATTGTTGATACAGAGCTTAAACCTGTCCAAGAAATCCAGCGTATCGACATGAAACAGCGGATCCGTGGCTTGATTGAGGCCAAAGATGGCGCAATTTGGGGGATTGAGGATGGTGAAAAAGCATGGTTATTCAAAATTGAGCCAAAATAGCGACTAAAAAATAAACAAAAAATTCAAAAAATAAAAAAAAGCCCCTCCGGGGCTTCTCACATACAGGCCTGCACGAATTTCAAATCCGTCACCTAAGCCGCATAGTGCTCATCGGCATTAAATGCATTGGCTTGAATTTGAATTAATTTACGATTTCCTTGTTCTCCATTCATTCGCCAATGCGCAATTTTAATATTATCGACGATCGCAACATCACCTTTATGCCACTGCAAAAGCAGGGCATCTTTATACATCGCATCAAAAAATTGCTGCTTTTCGGCATCGCTCCATTCAATTTGTTGACCTTCTGGCGTGTAAATTTCCCAAGTCAGTTGCATGCCGTCCGCTGTCGAATCGATTTCAATCTCCCCGCGATTTTCAAAGCAATTTTTGGCCGCCTGATGGGCAAATGGATTGGTATTATTAGCAAAAGCCCACGGCTGAATCACATGCTTTTTCGTATCGGGGTGATGAATCACCAGTGGCGAACGCTGCAAGGTCAGTTTGGCTTTTTTATCTTGTCGAATCTCTAGACTAAACGGGCTCTTTTTCAGCAATAATCGGTCAAATAGCCCCACCTCGCGCGCCGAGACATAAGAAAAATGGTTCCATGCACCAAGATATTTTTCCTGTAGATGTTTCGGAAAATTCTCCCAAATCTGCTCTAAGTTATTAAATCCTGTTTCTGCCAAATACGTCGAAGGTTCCTGACAAAATAAGGCGATATAACGCGAGCGTTCTGAGCGCACACCACCTTCAACATGTGGGCCTTGTACCGAGTTTTCGACTGGACCCAATTGCACTGTGTTGCGGTCTATATAACGACGGTAGTCGCCAGCACCGAGCAAGTTCTCACTGTATTTTCGCATCCAAGATGCAACCCAGCTGGGCATATTGGGGTTAAAAGCATTCCATGGGGTAAACTGAAAATATTGTTCAATCAGTTGGTTAAATTGTTCGGGTTGCTCGATGTTAAAACCACGAAACAGTAAGATGCCATTTTCATGGATTTGTTGTAAAAGCTCTTGTCGATGCGCGCCAATATATTGTGCAAGATCTTGTGGGCTATTGTGTTCTGGAGCGGCATGAAAAATGCGGGTAAAACTATTCAGTTGTTGCTGTTGCAATTGCATAGGTCATTCTCTAATTTTTTAATTCAATTTTTATTGTTGTCGCCTAATCCCTAAGCGCTGACAGTTCGAGCTGCTGAACTCGCAGCAGTTATTCTGTCTAAATTCTCTGCCGATTATAAGTACAGTTTTACTGTTGCGATGTAAGTATTGTTGATAAATTGCGATTTTTCGACGAATAGAGTGCGATTGCTGAGTGAATGACGACATGAAAAAAGCCCTCGACATCCTATCGAGGGCTTTTTAGATTCATTCTAAAGATATGACTCCTGTCATACCGATTAGCGTTCCTGCTGCATGTGCATTATTTATTTTTATTGCAAGACATCCTGTCTCTGTATGTTCTTACTATAGGCGCGTTGCTGTTGAGGCTACAGGCGTAAATACTGCAAGCGCTGTAGGTAAATGCCTACAGCAGAACGTCGCTAAATCCTGCTAGTGTAGTGATGGATATAACAACAATGAGTTTCGCGCATGCCTGCAACACAAATCGATATACGGATGCAATACAGCATAGAACAAGAACAACAGTTGATAAATGCTGTCTTTGACGCCTTACAACAGAGTTTTCAGCTGCCTCGATATGACCGCAATATACGTTTGCAAGTGCATGCCCCACATCGGTTTCAGGTGTTTGATCATTTGACGCAGCCTGAGCGTTTTACACATATCACCATCGATTGTTTTGCGGGACGAACCTTAGCAACCAAGCATAAGTTATATCAAATACTGGTGCAAAATTTGGTAGAATTTGGCATTCCGGCCGACCATATCATCATTACCTTACGTGAAAGCCCTCTAGAAAATTGGGGGATACGAGGTGGTCAAGCCGCCTGTGATGTCGAGTTAGGTTTTCAGGTCGATGTTTAGTCTGTGCAAATACATGGAATGTTGCTTTTACGGAGCCTAAACGAAAAAAGCCCCGACATCCTGTCGGGGCTTTTTCGGATTCATTCTAGCGGTATAACTCCTGTCCTACCGTTAAGCTTCCTGCTCATTGTCTTATCATTGTTGTTTTATGTTCAGTGACATCCTGTCGCTGTATGACCTTAATATAAAAGTAATCCAATAACGTGAATAGTGTCTATTATCCGCATCTGATGTAAGCCAAAACGTACAACACCTAAATTATCATTTTGTCCGTCGCGTCAATGTATTGCACAGCATTAAGGCTATCGACCGATAGAACTATTGACCCAAATCGATCTAAACCTATTTTAAAACAGCGGGAAGCTGGTTTTGATGAGATTAAAATTTTCATCAGCGGTGTTACATATTTTTGCGATTAATTTGTTGAATGGTGAACTACTTTATCAGACATTAAAAATTCATAATGAAAAATATACAGGGAATAAGATCGATGCTAAGAACACTTACACAACAACGGACGACATCAAAACTTCAGCTCGCATTAGGCTGCATCATTGCGCTTAGTGCTTCAGCAAGTTGGGCAGCATCTCCACAAGAGATTATGCAAATTGCGGAAAGTCAAAAGCAAAGTTATTTAGAGACCTTGAAAACCTTGGTCAATATTGAATCCGGCAGTAAAGATATTGAGGGTTTGAATCAAATTGCTAAGGTGGTCGCAGAGCAATTAAAAGCCACAGGGGCTGAGGTGAACGTGATTCAGCCCAAAGACATCATGAAACTCGATGGTGCGCCAGATCAGACAGGGCCGATTGTAAAAGCGGTACTGAAAGGCAAAGGTAAAACGAACATTATGTTGTTGGCACATAATGATACGGTGTATCAAAAGGGCCAATTACAAGGTCAACCGTTTCGTATAGATGGTAATAAAGCCTATGGTTTAGGTATTTTGGACGACAAGCAAGGTGTTGCTGCAGTGATTCATGTCTTGGATATGCTGAAACAGCTGAAGTACCAAGATTACGGCACCATTACGGTGTTAATTAATTCAGATGAAGAAATCAGTTCACCCGGCTCGCGCCAATTGATTATGGATACAGCTCAAAATCAGGACGTTGTCCTCTCCTTTGAAACCGGTGGTTTAGAGGGAAGTTTGATGTTAGCCACTAGTGGGATTGGTGCGGCTTATTTAGATATTAAAGGGCGGGGTTCGCATGCGGGGGTAAAACCTGAAGCAGGGGTCAATGCCTTGACAGAACTGGCTTTTCAGATTCAACAATTAGAAAATCTATCCAATCCGAAAACGGGTTTAAAGCTGAATTGGACTGTTGCGACGGCTGGAAAAACCCGAAATGTGATTCCTGACCATGCGACAGCGCAGGCAGATGCTCGCTCCTTAAAACCACAAGATTTTGCTGAGTTGGAAAAAACCTTGAAGCAAAAAGTCAAAACCAAAAAATTGGCGGAAAGTCAGGTCGAGGTCAAATTTGAAGTCCGTCGACCACCTTTAGAAGCCAGTCCACAAGCCAAAAAATTGGCCGCGACAGCCCAGCAGATTTACACAAACGAATTAAAGCTGCCGATGAAAGTTGAAACGACCGCTTGGGGTGGTGGTACTGATGCCGCTTTTGCTGGGGTTAGTTCGAGAGCCGCGATCATTGAGGGACTAGGCATGTCAGGTGATGGATTACATTCAGATAAAGCTGAATATATTTTGACAGATTCTATCGTACCGCGTTTGTACTTGGTGACGCGTTTAATTGTGGAGAGTTCTAAAAAGTAATCGTATCCGATTGGGTGAGATCTAATGAGCCATTGCCCTGAGTTTGGTTGTGGCTCATGTTAGAGCTATTCTTATGTAGCATTTGAAATGAAAAAAGCCCCGACATCCTGTCGGGGCTTTTTCGGATTCATTCTAGCGGTATAACTCCTGTCCTACCGTTAAGCTTCCTGCTCATTGTCTTATCATTGTTGTTTTATGTTCAGTGACATCCTGTCGCTGTATGACCTTAATATAAAAGTAATCCAATAACGTGAATAGTGTCTATTATCCGCATCTGATGTAAGCCAAAACGTACAACACCTAAATTATCATTCTGTCCGTCGCGTCAATGTATTGCACAGCATTAAGGCTATCGACCTATAGAACTATTGACCCAAATCGATCTAAACCTGTTTTAAAACAGCGGGAAGCTGGTTTTGATGAGATTAAAATCTTCATCAGCGGTGTTACATATTTTTGCGATTAATTGGTTGAATGGTGAATTAATTTATCAGACATTAAAAATTCATAATGAAAAATATACAGGGAATAAGATCGATGCTAAGAACACTTACACAACAACGGACGACATTAAAACTTCAGCTCGCATTAGGCTGCGTCATTGCGCTTAGTGCTTCAGCAAGTTGGGCAGCATCTCCACAAGAGATTATGCAAGTTGCGGAAAGTCAAAAGCAAAGTTATTTAGAGACCTTGAAAACCTTGGTCAATATTGAATCCGGCAGTAAGGATCTTGAAGGCCTGAATCAAATGGCCAAAGTGGTGGCAGATCAGTTGAAGAATGTTGGTGCTGAAGTGAGTGTGATCGAAAGTACAGATATTTATCGCATGGACGATACACCTGAGAAAATGGGACCAATAGTTAAAGGGGTATTGAAAGGTCAAGGTAAAAGTAAAATCATGATGATCGCGCATATGGATACGGTTTATGAACGGGGAATGCTTAAAAACCAACCGTTTAAAATTGACGGTAATCAGGTCTATGGCTTAGGTATCATTGATGATAAACAAGGGGTAGCTGCAATTTTGCATGTTTTGAATACCCTTAAAAAATTGAATTATAAAGACTATGGCACGATCACTGTTTTGATGAATTCAGATGAGGAAATCAGCTCACCTGCCTCACGTAAGTTGATTACAGAAACAGCACAAGATCAGGATGTGGTGTTGTCTTTTGAAGGGGGCGGTAAAGATGGTAACTTACGTCTGGCAACCAGTGGCATTGGCGCAGCCTATTTAGAAATTAAAGGAAAATCTTCACATGCCGGTGTGAAACCTGAGGCAGGGGTGAATGCACTCACTGAGCTCTCTCACCAAATCGCACAAATGCAAAATCTATCTGATCCTAACACTGGGTTAAAGCTGAATTGGACTGTGGCGGAAGCGGGTAAAACACGCAATGTCATTCCAGAACATGCTGCTGCACAGGCGGATGTCAGAGCACTACGTGTCCAAGACTTTGAGGCCGTGGAAAAAACGTTAAATGAGAAAATCAAAAATAAAAAGTTATCAGATAGCCAAGTCAGTGTGAAATTTGAAGTCCGCCGTCCACCGTTGGCTGTAAATGATGCCTCTAAAAAGTTGGCTGAAAAAGCGCAAGATATCTATAAAAATGAGTTAAACATTCCATTGACTGTTTCTTTGACTCCAACAGGAGGCGGTACTGATGCTGCTTTTGCTGGAGTAAAGTCGAAAGCTGCTGTAATTGAGGGAATGGGATTATCAGGAGATGGGGCTCACTCAAGCAATGCAGAATATATTTTAAAAGACAGTATTATTCCGCGTTTGTATTTTGCAACACGATTAATTGTGGATGTGTCGAAAGCAAGATAATATTCTATATCGCAATGATTAGAAGGAGCCTACCTAGGTGGGCTTCATTATGATTAAGCATACAGAACGAAATGAAAAAGCCCCAACGTCCTGTTGGGGCTTTTTCGTATATTGCTAAGATTCAACTCCTGTCAAATCAATCGCTTCCTGCATGTTCCATTCTTTTTATTCTAGAAACTTCCTGTCTCTGTATGGTTTAACTTTATCGTGGATGATGCATGGCGTATAGCTGCCATCTGCTGAAAATAATCTAAGCCTGAACCTACAAAAGGCGGCATCTATCACGCGAACGGCAAGAATTAAGTACTCACATATTGCAGTAATTTTTTGAAAATCGCTTTAACTGCTTTGTTGTCAAAATCATTCGGTTCGAATTTATCTGTTTGATTGCGCGTGAAAATATCACGAATTTCGACCACAGCATTACTGTCAATTAAGCCCAATTGGGTTGCCACTTGGCGAATTTGATCAATCGAACGTGAACCATTGGTGCCACCATAGCTAACGTATGCCGCAGGTTTTCCGGCCCATTCTTTACCGAGGTAATCCAATGCATTTTTGAGCGCAGGGCTGTAGCCGTGGTTGTATTCAGGGCTAATGAAAATAAATGCGTCACCTTGTGCGATTTTATCTGCCCATGCTTGTTGTTTGGGTTGGTCATAAATCCCAGTTAATGGCGGATGTGCGCCTGCAAAAATTGGCAGATCCCATTCTTTTAAATCGACAATTTCAGTTTCTACGGTACTGTAGTCATAGCTTTCGATTTCTGAAAGTAGCCAGTTGGCAATTTTAATTGCCGTACGGCCTTCGCGGACACTGCCGACAATAATATGAAGTTTCATCGTATTTCCCGTCTTGTTTTAAAGTCTTGCATTAAATTAATATGAATTTGGTCCGTTGCATATACAGAAAATGTATCGAGTCGACTGATAGTTATAAAAATAGTGATAAAAAAAGCTCCCGAAGGAGCTTTTTATTTGCTGAAACTTAGATCAGTTTTACGCCTTGTTGACCGGCAGGGGTCACTTTGAAAATTTCAACTTCAAAGGTGATATTTTTACCAGCTAGAGGATGGTTGAAATCCACTTCGGTAATGTCTTCACCGACGGTTTTGATCACCCCATACAGACTTTGTTTGGCTTTATCTTCAAACTCAATCATATGGCCTTCGACAGGACGTTGCTCAAATTTGACGGTATCGAATTTTTGTACGTTTTCAGGGTTCCATGGACCAAATGCATCTTCTGGAGGAAGGCTCACGGTACGACGGTCACCTGCACGTAAACCGAATAAAGCTTTCTCAAAACCCGGTAATAAGCTGCCATCACCCATGACAAGGCTGACAGGTTCAGCACGGCTACGGGTATTGTCAATTTCTACGCCATTTTCAATAGCAACAGAAAAGTGAAGGTCTACTTTAGAGCCTTCTTCAATACGAGTTTCCTCGTTAGGATTGATAAAATCAGTCATTTTGCGCTTCCGCACGTTGAATTCGGTGTTTTTCTAAGAAAAACGTATCGATAAGAAGCAGAATCGTGCCTAAAGTAATGGCACTGTCTGCAATATTAAATGCAGGAAAGTGGCTGTTGTTGTAATACACGTGAATGAAATCCACCACATAGCCTAAAGATACACGGTCAATTAAGTTGCCGATTGCGCCGCCTAAAATCAGGGCAATGGCAATCGGAAGGACTTTCACGTTTTTTGGCATACGCATGAGCCAAAATACAAAAATGACAGACACAAGTCCTGCGAGTGAAGTAAAGAAATAACGTTGCCATCCACCGGCATCGGACAAGAAACTAAAGGCAGCGCCATAGTTATGTAGTAATGTCCAATTTAAAAAGGGCATGACAGGTACAGGATCTGCGTAGTTCAGATGTGTACTTGCAATCCATTTGGTCCATTGATCCAAAATAATGGCAACAATGGATAAGCCCACCCACACTAAATTGTGTGGGTAGAATTGAAAGAAGCCCTTTTTTTCTTGTGGATTAGGCATATTTTCTCTCTTCGCCTTGACCTGTAGGAAGGTTAATAATACAACGAGAACAAAGACCTGGATGTTCGTGATGTGTATTCACATCGGGTAGTACATGCCAGCAGCGTGCACATTTTTCACCGTCAGCAGCAGAGACTTTGACATTTAAACCGTCAAGGTCAGAGGCTTCACCTTGCGCTGCATCAAACTCATTGACAATCACTTGAGAAGTGATGAGGACAAAACGCAGTTCTTCACCGAATTTGTCTAAAACAGCTTTCAGCTCAGCATTGGCCCAAAGTTCAACTTTTGCAGATAAGTTTGAACCCACAGTTTTTGCAGTACGTGCAGCTTCAATAAACTTGTTCACCGCAGATTTAACGGTGATCAAGGTTTGCCATTCAGCTTCAGTCACTAAATTTGCTGTAGAGGCTACAGGAATGTCATACCACTCCGCAGTAAATACATATTTCTCAGATTGCTCTGGAATCAGTGGCCAAGCTTCTTGTGCGGTGAAACTCAAGATTGGAGACATCCAACGAACAAATGCTTGAACCAAGTGATACAACGCAGTTTGCGCAGAATGACGCGCAGCTGAGTCTGCCTTAGTGGTGTACTGACGGTCTTTGATGATGTCGAGGTAGAAACCACCCAAGTCATTAATACAGAAGTTGGTCAATGCGCTGGTCACGATATGGAAGTTCATATCTTCATAGGCTTGCTGAATGGTTTTCTGTACTTCCGCAGCACGTTGCAAGATGTATTGATCAAGCGCGATCAATTGATTAACAGGCAACGCATCCGTCGATGGTTTGAAGCCATTTAAGTTGGCCAACAAGAAACGCAACGTGTTACGGATACGGCGGTAACCATCTGATGCACGGCTAAAGATTTCTTTACCCGCAGTCATTTCATAACGGTAGTCTGCAGAGGCGATCCAGAAACGTAGACCATCTGCACCCATGTCTTTGATGATGTCTTGTGGAGTGATCACGTTACCGATCGACTTCGACATTTTGCGGCCTTTTTCGTCCACAACGAAGCCGTGAGTCAATAAGCCTTTGTACGGTGCGCGGTTATTAATCGCCATAGACGTCAACAATGAAGATTGGAACCAGCCGCGATGTTGGTCAGAACCTTCAAGGTACAAGTCAGCAGGGTCTTGCAATTCTTCACGTTCACTGAGTACTGCAAAGTGTGTTGTTCCAGAGTCAAACCAAACGTCTAGCGTATCGCGAACAGCGTTATATTGTTCTGCATCTGCACCGATAAACTCAGACGCATCACGGTTATACCAGCCGTCAATACCTTCTTGTTCAATCAGCTTCGCCACTTCTTCGATCAGCTCAGGCGTACGCGGGTGAAGTTCGTTGGTGTCTTTATGCACGAAGAATGGAATTGGCACGCCCCATGTACGTTGACGTGAGATACACCAGTCTGGACGACCTTCAATCATCGATTGGATACGGTTTTTACCCCAATCTGGTACGAAGCTGATGTCATTTTCAATCGCGTTCAATGCACCTTGGCGTAAACCTTTTGCATCCATGCTGATGAACCATTGCGGTGTTGCACGGAAGATAATCGGTGTTTTATGGCGCCAGCAATGTGGATAGCTATGTTTGATCACCACATGTGCCCAAAGTTTGCCTGCTTCGGTTAAGGCGGCAATGATTTTTGGATTGGCTTTGTAGATGTGTTCGCCTGCAAAAATTGGTGCAGTCGGTAAATATACACCGTTGCCGCCGACAGGATTGTCAACTTTCAGGTTGTACTGTAAGCCAACTTTATAGTCGTCCACACCATGGCCTGGCGCGGTATGTACAGCACCTGTACCACTGCCGTCTGTGACATGCTCACCTAAGATTACTGGTACTTGGCGTTCAGCAATTAACGGATGTTGTAGTACTAGGTTTTCAAGTTTTGCACCAGCAAACTCAGCAATCACTTCAACTGCGTTAAAGCCATAACGCTGCGTTGCAGATTCAACCAATGATTTTGCAAGGATGAAGTTTTGCGCTGCTTTGTCTTCGCCAGTTGCTTTCACCAATTGGTATTCAAGCTCAGCATGTAGAGCAACCGCTTGGTTGGCAGGCATAGTCCAAGGCGTGGTTGTCCAGATTACGATATCTGTAGAATCGCTAACTGTAACACCTAGGCGTGCAGATAAATCAGCCAAATCAACAACGCTAAAACCAACGTCAATCGCATCTGATTTTTTGTCTTCGTATTCCACTTCAGCTTCAGCTAAGGCAGAACCACAGTCCAAACACCAGTTGACTGGTTTAAGACCTGGCTCAATATGGCCTGCTTTGGCAATTTCACCGAGCGAACGAACGATGTCGGCTTCTTGTTTGAAGTTCATGGTGAGGTAAGGGTTGTCCCAATCACCAAATACGCCCATACGCACGAAGTCTTTTTTCTGTAATTCGACTTGGGTGTAAGCATATTCACGGCAGGCTTTACGGAAAGTGGAGGCATCTACTTTCACGCCGACTTTACCGACTTTTTCTTCAACTTTCAGTTCGATTGGAAGACCGTGACAGTCCCAGCCCGGTACATACGGTGCGTCAAAACCGTCCATTACACGGCTTTTGATGATGATGTCTTTTAAAACTTTGTTTACCGCATGGCCTAAGTGAATTTGGCCATTTGCGTATGGAGGGCCGTCATGAAGCACATATTTTTTCTTGCCAATACGCGATGCACGAATCTGCTGATAAATGTTGTCGGCATACCACTCTTCTAACCATTTTGCTTCACGTACTGCGAGATTTGCTTTCATCGCAAATTCAGTACCTGGGAGGTTTAGCGTGGCTTTATAATCCACTGCATTTTCAGGAGTTTGCTTATCGCTCATGCAAGTTGTCTTCCAAATTTATCAGCCCGTTGACTGACGCGTTTTACAATAAATAATCGGGGTTTAAAAGGGGAAATGAGGGTGCTGACCTCGAAACTCAAGGAGCTTTTCGACGTCGTCATCAATTCCTGCTTTCAATGCTTCAAGCGAAGGGTAGTCCTTTTCGCCATGTAAAAAGTTCAAGAACGTCACCCGCATTAACAGGCCATACAGATTAGCAGAAACATCAGGAAAATGTACTTCTAATCGCCATTCAGGATGTTCCTGTTTAATCGCGGGACGCGTACCAACATGCCCTGCACCAAACAGGGCAGAGGGTGCATAACCTGCAACCCCTAATTTGTCAGCATTTTCGCTTTTTACTTTATCTGTTAAAGATTCGGTTTCACAAATGACATCGACTGCATAAATACCATTTAAACAAGGTTTATGACGGTTTAAACGCACATTAATGGTAGGAAAATTAATCGTGCGACCGATTTGATCGCCATACTGTACACGACCTGTGATGCTATAAGGACGACCTAAAAGCTTTGCGGCATGGGCAAGGTCGCCTGCTTGTAAAGTCTGACGAACCAGTGTCGAACTGACACGTTCGCCATCGACTTCGACATTCTGCAAGGCTGTGACTTGGAAGCCGTATTGGCGTAAAAATTCGCTATTGCCTTGACGGTTTTTGCCAAAGTGATGATCTTCGCCCAAAACTAAACTTTGTGTATTGAGTTTATTTTTTAAAATATCGGCAAATTCTTCAGCGCTGAGATTACGAAAGGCATTGTCAAATTTTGCCACCACAATATAGTCGACGCCCAGTTCAGTTAAATATTCGACTTTTTCACGTAGTGAACTGATTCGAGGTGGAGCGTCATAAGCTTTAAAGAATTCAAGTGGTTGTGGCTCAAAAATCATCACAGCTGTTTTTAAGTTTTGTTGCTGTGCTATGTCTTTGAGCTGGCTGACCATCGCTTGATGACCCAAATGTACGCCATCAAAATTGCCAATGGTCACGGCAGTTTTGGGGAGTTCTAAGTGGGGCGCTAAAGCATTCAGACGGAGCAGCTTCATGGGCGAATCAATTGTTGAAAATGTTTGAGGGCTATATATTGCCATAATCTTCTGCGTTCGTCTTGTTGTTGTGTTTTTACTCAAGTTTTTTTATGCAGAGATGAATTTAATATCAGTAAAATAAATTATAAAAATAAATATTAATCAATTTTTCTTATTTAATGGTGTGCTTAAACTATAGACATTCCATTTTGATGAGCATCATGCGATGAAAATGCCATTTTATCAACTCCAGCATAAACAAGACTTGATTCGTCATTTCACCCCAAACTGGTTTACGGTGGTGATGGGCACAGGTGTGGTGGCCCTCATTTTACCTTCTATAGCGTTGGCGCCGCAGTGGATGTGGTCCTTTGGAGCAGCGCTGTGGCAGATCAGTATCGTGTTGTTCATATTGTTTAGTGGCATGTATCTCAGCCGATGGATCTTATACCCACAAGAAGCCAAGCAGATTTTCCAACATCCGGTGATGAGTTTATTTCTTGGGGCAATCCCCATGGCACTGGCAACCCTGATTAATGGCGCATTGAAATTTGGCACCACGCTGTACACTGAATTTTTGGGCGTGAGCATCATCACTTGGGCTGAATATTTATGGTATGTCGATGTGTTGATGGCAATTGCGATTGCATGGTGTGTCCCATTTCTGATGTTTAGTCGTCAGCAACATGCGCTGCAAGGCATGACCGCAGTATGGTTATTGCCGATAGTGGCTTGCGAGGTGGCTGCCAGTTCAGGCGGTTTATTGTTGGCGCATTTACCTGCACAGGCCCATGCTGTCCATATTTTGCTGGGGAGTTATCTGCTTTGGGGGATCTCAGTATTTCCAGCATTTGCCATCTTAAGCATTTTGTTGCTGCGTCTGGCTTTACATCAATTGCCAAGCAAGGATATGGCGATCAGCAGTTGGTTGGCCTTAGGACCGATTGGGACAGGGGCTTTAGCGCTGTTAGTTTTGGGCGAGCAAGCCCCACGTATTTTGACAGCAGTAGACTTGGCAGATTTAGGACAGGTGTTGCTTCAAGGCGGCGTGTTCGCAGCCCTTGTTCTACTTGGATTTGGTGTATGGTGGTTCGGAATCGCCATACTCATCACGCTAAAACATTTGCGAGATTTACCCTTTAATCTCGGGTGGTGGGCGATGACGTTTCCATTCGGCGTTTTTAATTTGGCGGTCATCCATTTGGCGGAACAAACGCAGTTACACGCTATTGAACAGTTCAGTACTTTTTTTGCAGTATTGCTCTTTACGCTTTGGATATTGGTAATGCTGAAAACCATACAAGGGTTTTATCGTGGCAGCTTATTTTTTTCTCCGTGTTTAAAAGCGTATTGTGATGCTCAGCGCGCATCTTAAATGATGTCCGGTGAATGTAAATCCGTTGAAGAAAACTATTGCGCGTTGGCTTTGACGGATTTCAGCAAACAAATATAGAGCTTGTGCAAGCGTGTGATGCAGTTACGTTATTTTGCTATCCAAGCAAAACATTCATGTATAAAATTTGCGCGTATTTTCGAGAGATCAATTGGCTTCGAGATATAAACTTGCTTGAAGTATAGGAACTAGAGCAAGGCATATGGATTAAAACAAAAAAGATAAAAATAAGGATTGAATTATGTGTAATCAAACCAGTTTTTGGGATGATGCCAAAGGATTATTAGAAGAGTGGTACGTCGCTTGTACCTCTAAAGAACTCAAAAAAGATCAACCTTTTTCAGCCACCCTGTATGGTAAAAAAATTGTTCTGTTCCGACAAAAAGATGGAACAGCCGCTGCATTGCTCGATCAATGTGTGCATCGTGGAGTGCCTTTGTCTCAGGGTAAAATGACTGATGGCTGCGTGACATGTCCATATCATGGTTGGTCGTATCAGGGTGATGGCCATGTGGCGCATATTCCCAGTGTCAATGGGCAGTTTTTTCCAGAAAAACCGCATCCCTTTAAACAGCGTAGTTTTGATGTGTGTGAGCAAGATGGGATGGTATGGATTTATCTCGGTGAAAAGCCCAAACAGGAACGCCCAGAAATATTTAAATTACCGTTTTATGATCAAGCCGGCTGGGTCAGCTATTACATGGTCGGCAGTTATGATGGTGAGATGGGCGCTGTTGCACAAAATATTATGGATGTGACCCATACCATATTTGTGCATGAAGGCTGGTTTCGTTCAGAGTCGGGAAAAGCCGTGGATGCCACCATAGATGTGGGGCCGCGCAAAGTAGTCGTTGACTATCATGACCATGATGCAGATGTTGGCATGATGCCATGGCTGACCAATCCGCATGGTGCTGAACAAGTCCACCGCGACAGTTTTATCGCGCCGAATATTACCTTGGTGGAATACCATTGGGAGAGCCGTCGGGCATGGTGTTTAATAGTCTGATTAGCCCTGTGGGACCGTATGAGTCAAGGGTTTATACCTGTGTTAGTTATAAATTTCCGATTCCAAAATTGTTGTCTAAGGCATTGATGCCGGCTGTGAATGCCTATACTTGGGTGGTCAACAAACAAGACATTAAAATTTTGTCAGCGCGAAGAGCTGGCATCGAGCATATGCCGATGACCCATTCGCATAGTGTACGAGGGGATATGGCACATATTGCCTTAGAGAAGATTTTAGATGCCTTACGTCATGACCAACAATTGGCACCATCTTTTATTGGCAAACGTCCGATGCAATTTCAAATTTGATAACAGTTGAATCTGTTTGAGGAATTTATTTTTCTGAGCAATGTGATTTTTGAAGATGATTTTTCTGCGCACGTGCAAATGTATGCTATATGAAGGCATCAATTTGAGGAGACCGCTATGCGTCAGCAAATCGCTTTAATTATGGCACTGCCGAGTGAATCTAAAGGCTTATTTGAAGCTGCAGGCATTGAAGTGCATTACAGTGGTATTGGTAAAGTCAATGCCGCATTTAAAGCCTTTGATGTGATTCAAAAAACCGGATGTCATACTTTGCTGAATTTGGGCACTGCGGGAAGTTCACATTTTGATGCACATGCGTTGGTTGAAGTGGCTCAATTTGTACAACGGGATATGGACGTATCGCCTTTGGGTTTTGATGTCGGGGTGACCCCGATGGATACCGATCATCCTGCTGAAATTCAGCCAGAGAGCATGTTTAGCCATTTGCCTAAAGGAATTTGTGGTACAGGCGACAGCTTTGAAACTGGGCTGCCGAAAGTACCGTGTAATCTTGTCGATATGGAAGGCTACGCAATCGCTAAAGTATGTAAAAAACTGGGTGTTCGCTTTGTGTCGGTAAAATATATTACCGATGGTGCGAATGACACAGCACATTTGGATTGGGAAGAAAATTTATTATTCGGCGCAAAGAAATTATTGGAATTATATCAAACAGTAAAATAAGGCATTTAGCTAATTTCGGTCGGCGACCATAGAATGCTATGGTCGTATGCCAATTCGACCCAATTCAATTTACTTTTCTGGGCGTGGAATTACACCGTAAAGCATCATATGAACGGTATGTTGAATAATCCGTTGTTGCATACTGCGATTACGTAAGGTTTTTCCAGTGACCATTTCCATTTGGGTTGCAAAGTCAGCATAGTTTTGCGTAATTGCCCAAATGTTCAGAATTAAAAGTTCTGGATCAATATCTTTTGAAATTTTGCCTTGTTCTTGCCAGTTGCTAATGACTTTGGCTTTGCGTTTCACTAATTTTTTTAGTGGACCTTTTAAAATTTCAAGAATGTGTGGTGCGCCCTGAATGACTTCAAGTGCGAACAAACGTGAGGCTTTCGGTTGGGTACGAGATACTTCAATTTTCTGCAATAGATAATTGGTGATCGCTTCTTCGGGCTCAAGGTCTGCTTCCAACATTTGTAGCGGAGCAAGCCACTTTTGTAGAACCGTAGTCAGAACTTCAACATAAAGCGCTTCTTTATTTTCATAGTAATAGAAAATATTCGATTTATGCATTTCTGCAATCTGTGCGATCTCATCCAAGCTGGCGCCATTGAAGCCATACAGGGAAAAGACATCCAGTGCTGCATTAAGCAACTGGTGGCGTTTCTGGGTACTCTTTTTTTGTTCCATTAGCTCTTTTAAGAAAATGAAAAGGGAATATTGAATTGTACGGCAAATCAACAGATTTGTGCACAATCATCGTTTTTAATTTTATGAATTTTGGCAGTTTATTCTGTTCAACGGTCAAATAAATACGACGAATGCCATAATATTTCAAATAATCATTTTAGGGTGAAATTTAAATAAATCATTATTTTTAGTCATGGATTTATATGATTTGTCGTAATTTTTGTGATGTATTTGTCAACAGGCGATAAATCTACCCTCAATGCTAAATATGGTTTTGTTGCGATATTGTTCTTGAATAGTACAGGAAGTCACACGGTTTAAGTGATGATTTCCTGCACAAGTACAGCTTAAGTGGCCAAGACCGCTTGTAAGACTTGTTGTTCAAGTTCAGTAAATTCAATGCCTTTTTTTCGTGGGCGGGGCAAATCGACACTAAATTCTTTGGCAATATGGCCTTTATCGAGCAAGATTATACGGTCTGCCAACTGCACGGCTTCACTTACATCATGCGTGACCAAAATCGCGGTAAACCCTTGTTCAGTCCAGAGTTTTTCAATCAAATTCTGCATATCTAAACGTGTTAAGGCATCGAGCGCACCCAGTGGTTCATCTAGCAGCAAAATGCGTGGTTTATGTGACAAAGCACGTGCCAGTGCAGTACGTTGACGTTGCCCCCCTGATAGCTGTGTTGGCCAAAGCCCCGCTTTGTCTTTTAAACCAACTTTCTCGAGGAGTGCTGTGGCATTGGCATGTTGGTCTTTGCTTAAACCGAGTTGCACATTTTTCTCAATGCTACGCCAAGGCAGGAGGCGAGGGTCTTGGAACATCACACGAATATCATCGCTGGTGATACCTTCACGAATATGACGTGCAGACTTAAATTTAATTTCGCCATAACTCGGTTTTTCTAAGTCGGCGATGAGGCGAAGCAGGGTACTTTTACCACAGCCACTACGACCGACAATCGCCAAGAATTCACCGGGTTGAATATGCAGGTCAAGGTCTTCAAGGACTTTAACATCGCCATAAAATTTGTGTAGTTGTTCAATCAGGATCTCTGCGCCCAACACTGCATGGGGGTTGATATCCTCGACAGAAGAACGCTGAGGTTGGGTTGAGTCGTCTGCATGACGGCTTATGCTTAAATCGGTCATCACATGCTCCTTATTTTTGGTAACCCGAGTGCCAACGGAGTAAATATTTTTCTAATGCAACAGCCAGTACATCGGCCAATTTACCGAGTAGGGCATACAATAAAATCCCGACCAAGACGATGTCGGTTTGCAGGAATTCGCGTGCGTTCATGGTCATATAACCGATGCCGGCTTGTGCAGAAATGGTTTCTGCCACAATCAACAAAACCCAAACGAGCCCGAGTGAAAAACGCAGACCAACTAAAATAGACGGCATCGCCCCCGGTAGAATGATTTCTTTATACAGTTGCCAGCCACTCAAACCGTAGCTTTTGCCCATTTCAATCAGTTGAGGGTCTACAGAACGAATACCATGATAGGTATTGATATAAATGGGAAAGAATACGCCAATAGCGACTAAAAACAGCTTGGCCGATTCATCGATCCCAAACCATAAAATCACCAATGGAATCAGGGCAAGAGCAGGAATGTTACGAATCATTTGCAGCGTGGTATCGAGTAGCGTCGATGCTGTTTTGGATGAACCATTCAGCAGCCCTAAAAAAAGACCTAATCCACCCCCAACTAAAAGCCCAACCAAAGCACGACCCGCACTGATTTGGACATGCTTCCACAGTTCACCACTGATCAGTAAGTTCCAAAAGGCCACCACCACCGCACTTGGCGCAGGCAAAATACGACTTTCTAACAGCCCTGTAACAGAGGCAATTTGCCATACAATAATTAATGCAATAGGAAACAACCAAGGCAGCAAACGCTGCCCGAGTTGTGTTCCACGTGAAACCTTCGGTGCTTTGAAGGTTTCAACAGAAACAGTTTTGGACATTAGGCCGGCTCCTGAATCTTTCCAGCTTTTTTATTTTCATCTGGGGTGTAGTTGTTCGCGACGATCTCACCAAACGGGCCTGTTAAGTTAGGTTGAACCAATTTCTGACGCGTTTCCAATGGCAGTAGTGGGAACACCAATTCTGCGAAACGGATCGACTCTTCAAGGTGTGGGTAACCAGAGAAAATAAAGGTATTAATCCCGAGATCGGCATATTCTTGGATACGTGCGGCGACAGTTTCAGGATCACCAACGAGTGCCGTACCTGCACCACCACGAACCAATCCAACACCTGCCCATAAGTTTGGAGATACTTCTAATTTGCTACGGTCGCCATTGTGCAGTTCAGCCATACGGCGTTGCCCTACAGAGTCCATGGTTTTGAACTTGGCTTGCGCGGCTGCAATGGTGGCATCGTCGACATATTGGATCAGCTCTTCAGCTGCTTTCCATGCTTCTTCATTGGTTTCGCGCACAATGACATGTAAACGAATGCCATAATTCAGTTCACGTCCTTTGGCTTTGGCTTTTTCACGCACCACTGCAATTTTTTCTTTTACCGCAGCAGGTGGCTCACCCCAAGTTAAATAGGTGTCAACTTGATCCGTTGCCAGTTCAACAGCTGCCTCTGAAGAACCGCCAAACCATAGTGGTGGATACGGTTTTTGTACCGGTGGATAAAGTAATTTTGCGTCGTCCACACTCAGGCGTTCGCCATGGAAGGTATAGCTTTCACCAGTATGTGAACGGGTTAAAATTTCACGCCAAATCGTGGTGTATTCTGCGGCAGTTTGGTAACGCGTCGCATGATCTTCATAGACACCATCACCCCTGAGTTCTTGCTCATCACCGCCTGTGACTAAGTTTAGTAAGATACGACCGCCAGATAAACGGTCAAAAGTTGCAGCCATACGTGCAGTCAGTGCAGGCGTTGTCACCCCCGGACGTAGAGCGACTAGAAATTTTAGATTTTTAGTGGCATCAATCAAGCTTGCAGCTGTAAGCCATGGATCTTCACATGAACGACCTGTCGGAATCAGAACGCCTTCATAGCCAAGATTATCCACCGCTACTGCAATTTGCTTCATGTAGGCATGATCGACTTGGCGTGCACCTTTACTTGTTCCTAAGTAGCGACTGTCACCGTGGGTAGGGATAAACCAGAAAATTTTCATGTTCAGTTCCTTGTATTTTTGATGGCTCGGGTATCAATGTGATGAAGGTGTCCAAACTTGCTTTTGGACTTGAATGTTGTTTGGAATCAGTTGGACTTGTTTAAATAAGTCCGCAATATTTTGCTGTGCTTGTATAACCTCGGGTGTCAGCGAGCGCACAGGAGATGGTTTAGATCGGCGTGAAAAGGCTTGCGCAGCAATATTCTTTTGCAACCCTGTGCTGTTTTGATAAATCTCTAAAGCCACATTTTGGTTCTTCACAATCCACTGATCGGAAGCGTCTAGGGCCTTTAAAAATTTAGCTGGGACATCAGGGTGCGCCTGAACGACTTTTGGATTTGCCACATAAAATGAATAGGTCTTTGGAAAATCACCAGATTGAATCAGCACTTTAGCTTGAGCATCCAACTCCGCTGCAGATAAAAACGGGTCCCAAATGGCCCATGCATCAATTGATTTTTTATCAAATGCGGCACGTGCATCTGCTGGTGGAATCCAAATCGGTTGAATGTCATTCCAAGTCAAACCGGCTTTTTCTAAAGTTTTGGCTAATAACTCATGCGCACTCGAGCCTTTTTGTACAGCAACGCGTTTGCCACGTAATTCTTGAATGGTTTTGATTGAGCTATCCGCTGGAATCACGACAGCAAGCGACTGTTCAGGCACCACTTCATAGCCAATATAATTCAGGTCTTTATTGGCAGCTTGGGAAAAAATAGGCGGGGTGTTGCCGACATAGCCATAATCCACCGCACCAACCGCAAGAGCTTCTAACATTTGTGGGCCAGCAGGGAATTCCTTCCACTCAATGTGAGCGCCGGGAAATTGTTGTTCAAAGAGCTTTTGTTCACGGGCAACTAGCAAATTTAAGGCTGATTTTTGGAAACCGATAACCAAGGTTTTTACGGCTGTTTCAGCTGGTTTTTCACCATACTGCTGTGCTGTTTCTTGTTTTTGGCAGGCACTGAGTCCAAGGCCAAAAGTGGTTAAAGTCAGTATGGAAAATGTTCTTAGAATACGCATGGCATCGCCCTTATGCTGTGGTCGCCTTATTTGATAATGGCCGACTCAATATTTAATTTATTGGGAATTAATTTTTCGTTATAAAACGCATCAGCGACTTGCTGCTGCTCCTGCGCCACTTGTGCAGTAATTGGCGTCACTTGATTGCCTAAGCGTGAAATAGATGTTTTAAGCACATCCAGACCTAAGCCTGTTTTGCCTTCGAGTAATTTGGCCGCTTCATCTTGATTTTTTGAGACCCATTGCGTGGTCAAATTCAACTCATTCACCACAGCTTGCAGGACTTTTGGATTTTCCTGAGCAAATTTGCGATCGGCCAAATAGAACTGGTAGTTCTTCACCAAGTTTTCGCCATTGGCAATGGTGCGAGCATTAAGTTGATGCTCAGCGGCGGAAAGGAACGGGTCCCAAATTACCCATGCATCGACTGCACCTTTTTCAAAGGCAGCTCGTGCATCGGCAGGCGGTAAATACACGACATTGATGTCGCTAAATTTAAGCTGATTGGCTTCCAACAACTTGAGCAACAGGTAATGCACGTTTGAGCCTTTGTTTAAGGCCACACGTTTACCTTTTAAATCCTGAATACTGTGAATAGCCGAATCTTTTTGCACAATTAACGCTTCAGCTTTTGGAACAGCAGGTTGGTTGGCAATGTAAACCAAATCGGTTTGAGCGGCTTGAGCAAAGATAGGTGGTGCTTCACCGACTTCACCAAATGAAACACTGCCCACATTGAGGCCTTCAAGCAGCTGTGGACCCGCAGGAAATTCCACCCATTTGATATTTACACCTTGGCTTTTTAAGGCTGTTTCTAAGGTTCCGCGTTCTTTTAAAATTGGCAATAAGCCATATTTTTGGAAACCAATATTTAAGGTGACATTTTCTTCAGCCTCTTTTTTGCCACAGCCCGACATCATCATGGCACCCACAACCGCTGTAGACAGTACAAGTGTTTTTGTCCAGAGTTTTGCTTTGTGAGTACGCATGTGTTGCTCCTATAAAGGTCTAAATGTGCAGAACTGTTGATTTATGAACACATAAGCTAAAGATTTTTCTTTTTCGAAAAAAATAAGAAAACTTAAATTTAAAATCAGGAAAAAAGATAAATAAAAATCAGCAAAACTTATGAGAAATTATGATTTTAGAAAAACATATAATGTGTCGAAGTATTATTTTAAGTTATTGAAATTATTTTATTTATTTGGGTTATTTAAATGGTAGATATGGTTATTCTATGGCTTGCAAAGTGATTTGAGGGGATAGCCAAGGGATTCGGCATAACCTTATGCAAAATAATGCTATTCAGCGCATAAAAAAAGCCACTTTAAAGTGACTTTTTACAAACCAATGAGTTTCTTTGGTAGTTATATAAGGCCTGACGGGCATTCGGTAAGTCATCGACACTGACTTGTTCAAAACCTTGTTCAAGGAACCAATGCGCTGTTCGTGTGGTCAAAATAAACAATTGTTCAATACCTAAATCTCGCGCTTTTTCTTCTAAATAATGCAAAATTTGGCTACCGCGATTCGATTTTCGATAACCCGGATGCACAGCCACACATGCGATTTCAGCAGAGCGTTTTTCATCCCCTGTGGTAGGAATCGGGTACAACGCAGCGCAGGCCAAAATCGTACCGTCACGTTCAATCACTGCAAATTGTCCAATTTCATTTTCCAGACGTTCGCGTGAGCGATAAACCAAGATGCCTTCTTGTTCGAGAGGGCGTAAGAGATTGATTAAGCCACCAACATCTTGAATATCGGCAGTACGCACTTCTTCATAATGCGCATCCGTGATCATGGTGCCAGAACCGTCACGTGTGAACAATTCTTCGATCAATGCGCCATCATAGGCATATGAAATAAGATGAACACGGTGTACGCCTTGTAACGAGGCATCTTTAGCAACGCTTAAATGCAGGGCAATATCGGGATTAGAATCTTGATATTGCAAAATATGCTGATCAAGTTGATGAGGTGTAATTTCGCGTTGTAGCTGCCCATGTTCATTGTGCAAACCGTGTTGTTTGCCCAAGAAAATTAACTTATCCGCTTTTAAACTGATCGCAGTTTTGGTCGCAACTTCTTCAGCCAATAAATTAAACACTTCACCTGTAGTGGAATAACCTGTCGGCCCAAGCACCACAATGTTTTGGCTCTCTAAATGACGTTGAATCGCATCAATATCGACGGAACGAACTTCACCAGACAGTTGAAAATCGATACCGTCACGAATGCCATACGGTTTTGCCGTGACCAAATTACCTGAGACCACATCAATACGCGCGCCGTACATCGGTGAGTTGGCTAAACCCATAGATAGGAGGGCTTCAATTTGCAGACGAATGGAGCCAACAGCATTCATCACTGCAGGTAAGGATTCGCGAGTGGTAATGCGACGATGATGATGAAATGGTGTCTGGATGCCGCTGCTTTGTAAATTATGATTGATTTGCGGACGGGCACCATGCACCAAAATTAGACGAATACCAAGCGAGTGTAATAAGGCAATATCGTGAATAATGTGTTGAAAATTTTCATGTTGCAGCGCTTCACCATCAAACATGATGACAAAGGTTTTGTTGCGATGCGCATTAATATAGGGTGCAGAATGACGGAACCAATGCACATACTGTAAGGTTGTGCTGGAAGATGGTTCAGTGATATTCGTTTGCATGCCTATGCCTGTTTATTCGCTTTGGTATGGATGATTCTAAACAAAAACATATGACAGCGGAAAGCAAATTTGACATCCTCACCCCCTTAAAAGAGGGTGATTCCTACAGCTAGACGCTTATGCCCAAGCGCAAGAATGTTTAGAGCTGAGTTTATATCTCGATCATGAGCTGTACCACAGCTCATGCACTCCCATT
>NZ_VPAK01000027.1:0-40408 GCF_013419295.1 Acinetobacter sp. YH12094 | reverse complement strand
CCTTTAGGTAATAGGAAATGCACAGACATTCAACAAGAATTATTGAAAAAGGTTAATTAGAAAATCTGAATTACTAAGTTCATTCTTGTTAACCATTTGCATAGTTTTCAGTCATACAAATATTGGAATTTAAATGAAACTAATAACTGCCCTAATCGCACTATTAGCTTTATCTAGTATCTCAACAGTACAAGCAGAATCAGAACCAGTGGCAGCTGAATCTATTATTGAAGAAAGACAGGAACAATTTAAAAGGATTTCTATAAGCCTACTAAGTGACTTTAATCTCGCTAAAGACTTGGCAAAAAATAATATAGAGAACGATAGGCAGGAGTTTTCGTTTCAGCTCTGCAAAATGCTTATCAATCTACAAGATATGGTCACAGTCTCCAACTTCTATAACGATTTACAAATTGCACATGAAGCTAAGGAAATAGCAGAAGGCATGCTAACAACAGTCTACGATACGATGGAGCGTAATTTAATAACAGAAGACTCATGTAAGGTTAAAGTATATGGAGACAACCATATAAATGAATGAGTCCTACCATCAGTCTAAAATATTATTTAATAGCTTATAAACTGAATGCTATATTTAGTTATCTGAAACTTTACAACAACTTATAAAATGAAACTAATAACTGCTCTATTGACTCTTATAACTTGTACAGCAGCTCAAGCTAACCTATTTGATCGAACAGACTTCATATTAGAAGACCGTGTAATTTCATTACCAACTCAAGAGTCTTACACAATCGAAAGCAACAGAATCAAAACTGAAGAAGCAGTATTAGCAAGCTCAATCAGTACAGCAGAAACCCTAGAAGCCAAAACTAAATTAGTTTGTGAAATTGTAGATCACAAGTTTGAACGGTTCGGTCTAGCATCAGCAAATCTCAAACACCCTGAAGCTAAAAAAGATTACAGCCAACTTAAACAAGAACTCGAATACGACATCAAAATGTTAGCTATCGGATCTATGAGCTGTAATATATAAATCACTGTATAGTATGAGAAATAAACAAAAACGGAATAATAAATATGATCATGCTGTTAAGAATAATTCGGGTTTTTTTTGGCTTTTGGTTACTTGGCTTAAGTGCCTCACTATTAAATCCATTACTAGCATCGTTTAATAACGGTACAGAACTTCCCGATACAAGGCACTTTGTCGTAGTGTTGATTGTACTAGGCATTGTTTATTTGATTTATTACAGTCTTTTCAAATTGATTAACTATCTACATAAAAAGAAGAACAAGGGTACTGTAGAACCACTGCTGAAGAATCAGGTGATAAGTTTGTAAAACTCTATATCTAGTAGTTTGAGATCTTGACAAACACAATATATTGTGTTATGGTTCACATACTTATTTAGAACGACTTAGGCTGAATAAGAGTAATAATAAAAACTAGGTCAGTCATTTTATATATCCTTTATTCCATCCTTAACTCATAGCTTATTTAGGTAGGCTATCAGATCCCCCTTTTAGCTCAGTTTAGTTTTTCTCTTTCTATTCTGGGCTACATTAATAGCTCTAATAATAGCTCTAATATTATAATAAAAATAAATAAGATCTGTATTTAAAACAGACATATAAAACTTTTAAAAAAGAGACATCTAATCACTTACGAATACAACGACTACAGTACAAAGACAATAATAATTAAAGAAAAGACTGCATAGATCCAAGTGCTAGATGAAGAATTAGATTGCCCTTCTATATACCTACACGCACGTATGCGCACACGCATTTTGCAACATCAACAGCAGATCAAAATAATAACTATAGGAACAATAACAATGGGATCAAAACCAAAAGTTCAAAAGCAGGATTCAGCTGAAGAGCTTGAACGTAAGGCTAAAGAGTTGGCTCAGAAAGAAGCTAACGAAAATACAGCATCGAGACGTAAATATAAACAAAGCTCTGTACTGGGTAGCCTATTTAATCAAGGTTCAGCATTAGGAAACATGATGCAAAGAAACCAAAACACTGGCAGTAACAATTCGAGTAATACGAAAACAGGGACTTAACGAGATTGAACGCACAACAAATATTAAAGCGTCTCTCTCAACTTAAATCTGAACGTGTAAAGCATGAAGCTACATGGCGTGATTGTTATAAATATTGCGCACCTGAACGACAACAATCCTTCCAAGACGTAACATCATCTGGACTAGAGCAAGAACGTAAGACAGCAAGAAATGAGTTATACGACACAACAGCATGTGAAGGTATCCAACTCTTAGTATCAAGCGTTTATAGCGGCACAACATCACCTGTTAGCTTATGGTTCAAATCAGTACCATCAGGCATAGATACACCCTCTCAACTCACACAAGGCGAACAGTGGCTCGATACAGTAGATAATTTTATCTTCCGCAATATACACAGCTCAAATTTTGATAGTGAAGTAACAGACTTCCTTACAGATCTAATTGTTGCTGGATGGGCTGTTTTATACGTTGATACTCAGCGTGATAAAGGTGGATTCTCATTCCATACATGGTCTATAGGTAACTGCTATATCTCATCAACTCAAGCGAATGGGTTGATCGATACAATCTACAGAGAGTTCGAGTTATCAGCCGAGCAAATCGTAACTGAGTTTGGTATTAATAATGTCTCAGACAAAGTTAAAGCTGCAGTAGAAAAGAAACCTGATCAGAAGTTCACACTTGTTCAAGCAATCTTCCCAAGAGATAAGCAATACATCAAAGGTGATGAAGGTAAACGATTAGGTAAAGCAATGCCTTTCGCTTCATACACAATAGAAGCTCAATCCAAACACATCTTAAAAGAGTCAGGATTTGAAGAGTTCCCATGTGTAGTAAGTAGATTTAGAAAGATCCCAGAGAGTCCATACGGCTTAGGAATGGCAAGTATGGTTCTAGCAGACGTTAAGACAACTAATCAGCTCATGAAGCTCTCATTACAGACCGCAGAGCTAAACCTCGGTGGACTTTGGCTAGCAGCCCACGATGGCGTTGTAAACCCTAATACACTTCGTATTCGCCCTAATGCAATCATCGCTGTTAACTCTATTGATAACTCTATTAAACGATTGGATACAGGTTCATCAACGGTTGGTATGGGCTTAGATTTCTTACAACACTTCCAAGCTAAGATTAAACGTACATTGATGTCTGACCAACTCACACCACAAGGTTCAGCACCACTTACAGCGACAGAAATACAAGCAAGAGTGAATGTATATCGTAACCAATTGGGATCTGTATTTTTTCGAATGCAAGCTGAATACCTTCAAGTCTTATTAGAAAGATGTTGGGGATTAGCAATGAGATCTGGTGTTTTACCTCCAGCACCTGAAGAGCTAATGCAAGCTTCACGTATAAGTTTTAATTTCTTAAACCCGATGGCTGCTTCACAAAAACTTGAGTGGGTAACATCAGCTCAAGAATTAATGTTGAATGTAGGTCAAATGGCAACAATTGATCAGACAGTCTTAGACAACCTTAACCTAGATGCAATGGTACAAATCATGGCAGATGGATTAAACGTACCTAAAGAAGCAATTCGTACATCAGATGAGATAGCAGAACTGAGACAGCTTAAACAAGAACAACAACAAGCTATGCAACAGCAACAACAGCAGCAGGCAGTAATGTCAGAAGTTGGCTCAACAGCAATGGACATAGCAAAAGATCAAGCGAAGAACATGAGTCCTGAGCAATTAGGAGAAATGTTTGAACAGCAATAAATATCAAAGAGTCTTTACAAGTAATGAAGGCATACAGGTATTAGATGAACTAATCGCTACCTTTCATGCACAGTTTATATTTGATAAAGACTCAGCTACACAGACAGCATTTAACTGCGGTCAGAAAGATGTCATTGACTTCATCTTGGCTCGTATTAAAGAAGCTGAACATAACAAATAACAAGAATTAAAAAAGAGAATAATAATGACAGACAATGTAGAACAACTACAATCTAATGAACAAGATACAGCTTCAGATACTGTATTAAGTACAGTTAATAATAGCTCTAATGAAACAGCTATTCCTGATAAGTTTAAAGTGGTATCAGAAGATGGATCAGTAGATTATAAAGCGACAGTAGCGAAGATGAATGAGAGCTACAGCTACTTAGAGAAGAAAGTCGGAACTGGTGAAGTTGCTCCTAAATCAGCAGATGAATATAAGATTGAACGAGAAGATTTTAACTTTGAAGACTTCAAAGCAGACGAATCAAATAAGCAATTTTTATCTGAAGCACACAAGCATGGAATCACAAATAAACAACTCGACTTCCTACTATCTGAGTACGACAAACGTGCGGTCAATCTAGTTACTAACAGCTCACAGTTTGATACGGACTCAACTATCCAGTCGCTTCAGTCAGAATGGGGAAATGATTATGAATCTAATATTTTCTCAGCCATTCGAGCAGCTAAATCAGCAGGCTTATCTGAAGAACACATTAACGATCCAAGTATCGGCAATAACATTCATGTAATTAAAGCACTCGCTTATTTTGGTTCACAGATTGCAGAAGATAGACCAATTAATAACGGTACATCAGTTAGTACAGACATTACTTCTTTAATGCGTAGCGAAGCCTTTTTCGATCCTCGCCATCCTGAACATAAGTCAGTGAAAGCTCAGATCGATTCGTATTACAACAGCCTAAGACGATAAACAAATAGCTCCTGAAGTGGCGTTCAGATAAAGCTTTAAGCCATACCCAAGTCCTTATGTAGAGCATAGGAAAGGTATCACATACATCAGCCCATACGGACAACTGAGACATCTACTAGCTCTACAATCACAACAATAATAAAGAGCTAATAATAGCTCTATTAATAAATCTATAAAAATAAGGAAAATAATAACTATGGCAACTTCATGGGACACTATTGATAGCGTATTTGTAAAACAGTACGCAGACACATATTTAGCTCTATTAGAGCAGAAAGAATCAAAACTGTTAGGAACAGTAAACAATATTGGTGCAGTAACTGGTGTTGGTTTTAGCTGTAACGAACTCGGATCATTGGGAGATAATTTTACAACTCCTACACGATTCGGTGAAACACAATATACAGATGTAAGCTTTGCTTCTCGTTTTGCAGTTATGAGTAATTTTGACAATTTTACTCGTATTGATATTAATGAGTTGTACAAGCTAAAAGCACAGCCACAAGATGAAATTCTGCAACGCTTACATGCGAAGTGGAATAGAAAAATTGATAGTGTTATTTACAACGGCTTAATTGGTACAGCTCAACGTAAAGAAAACGGCTCAGATGTATATACTCAAGTGACACTACCAGCCGATCATGTATTAGGTGATGTAGCAACTCCGATTACAAAGCAGCTTTTAATTGATATCAGAACTAAGTTTCTTGAAAACGATGTAGATGAAGAAATTACTTTGCTCTATAACCCTTCAATGCTTAATGCGATTTTGGCTGATAAAGAACTTACAAGTGCTGATTATATTGCGGCTCGTATGCTTCAGAACGGTCAAATCTCAGACTTTTTAGGCTTTAAATGGGTAATGTATAACGGTATGACTTCAACAGATGGCTTGTCTGCTACTGGCGTTGCTTACACACGTTCGGCATTGCAACTTGGTATGAACATCGTATCTCCTTTAAAAATTGTAGAAGTTGAGACTCAAGGTCGTATGCTTTCAATTGGTGAAAAACGTGCTACAGGGTGTGTACGAACAGACGAGAAGAAAGTAATTGCTTTCAAATTTAAAATTTAATAGCTCTATTAATAAAGCTAATTAAATAATATAAAGCTCTTTATCTTTAACAGGATAGGGAGCTTTCATTACCTAATAATAAAAATAACTAAGGACGCTACATGACAACTAAAATTGATATATGCAATCAAGCTTTAAGCCTGATCGGGTCAGATAGCATTACAAGCTTTGACGAAAAAACAAGTATAGCTAAACGTATGAAAGGTATGTATGACACATCACGTAAAGCGTTACTTAGACTCCATCCATTCAACTTCGCAACTAAGCGAATCAAACTATCACCATTAACTCAGAAACCTGATTTCGGTTATGAGTATCAATACCAACTTCCAAACGATCTAATCAGAATCATTTCAGTTAGCACAGATGATTATGTGCAAGAGACAGATCGACTACTCACAAATACAGAAAGTATCGAACTCATTTTCGTATTCGATAACGCAAACGAAGAAACCTTCGATTCACTATTTATTGAATGCCTAATTTTATATCTGGCTTCTAAAGTAGCTAAACCAATTACAGGATCTCAAGGAGCAGGGGAGTCCTTTTATATCCAATGTCAGGACCTAATCAAACAATCGAAAGCAGTTCAGGGACAGGAAGTTTTGAGTATGCAGTTCTTCAAAGATGAAGATTACACATTAACGAGACGATATGGCTAAGATCAATTTAATAAAGAATAACTTCACTTCAGGAGAGTTAAGCCCATTAATTTGGATGCGCACCGATCTAAACCAATTTAAGAATGGAGCAAAATCTGTAGAGAATATGCTTCCTATAATTGAAGGAGGTATCAAGAAACGTGGCGGCACAGAGCTATTAAGAATTGAACAAGATGCAATCCGAATCATTCCTTTTGTGGTCAGTCACGGTAATAACTTTCTTGTAGTCTTCAAACCTTTCTCAATCAATATTCTGAGTACGGAAGGCACATTAATTAAGACCTTCTCAACTCAATACACAGCATCACAGATCAAAGACATTAACTTTTGTCAGAGTCGCTATAACCTTTGGCTCGTACATGGTAATCATCCAGTATCTTGGATTAGATGCTCAGAGGATTTTACAAATTGGGCGTTTGATAAATTCACTTATTCAGTACCTCCATTAGAAGACACATATACGCCTGCGCTATCACTTAAATCTACAGAAATGAATGTAGGCAAGACGACAACATTAACAGCATCAATCTATGCAATTCATGCAACGAACAAACAATACACAGTAGGGGATATCTGTTATCTGCTTGTCGCTGGACCTTCCATTAAGTATTACAGATGCTTAGTAGATCACATGAACCAAGTGCCTAAAGATGAATATGCTTCAACAACAGATCCTGATACTGGAGAAGTGACGTACACAGAAGTTGTTTACTGGCAGAAGATCTCAATTGAAGAAGCAACTGCTTTTAACTCATCTATTGTTGGTAAATATATCTTTGTAAATAGTGGCGTAATTCGAGTAGACCGCTTCATTTCACAGACTCAAGTTTCAGGTGAGATTCTAGTCAAACTAAGTGCAAACGTAGAAGCTATAGCTCGATCTTGGACAATCAAAGAACCTATCTTTAACGAAACATTTGGCTACCCTAGAGCCATCACATACTTTCAACAGCGTTTAGTTTTAGCTGGATCAAGTAAGTATCCAAACTATATTTGGTTGAGCCGTACAGGTGATGAATCTAACTTTCTGACAACTACATTAGATGGTGACTCATTCACTGTAGCTGCGTCTTCAGAACAATTATCAAACGTCCTACATCTTAGTCAGAGTAGAGGTATCGTAGTTTTCTGTGGTGGATCTGAATTAACTATTAATGCTCAAGACTCACTGAGTCCAACGAATGCAAATATCTTAGAACACACAGCTTATGGAATTGTCTCAACCATTAAACCAATTAAGGTCGGGAGTGAGCTTCTATTTATACAGCGTGGTGCAGAACGAATCCGCACACTTGTTTATGACTATGCACAGGACGGCTTAGTATCGAATGAGCTATCAGTATTAGCATCACATCTTGGTGAAGATGGTGGTGGCTTTAAAGAGATGACATACCAACAAGAGCCAGACTCAGTAATTTGGATTGTTATGAACAATGGAAAACTAGCAACGCTAACACTGGATCGAGAGCAATCAGTTATCGCATGGGCTAAACATGACATAGGTGGGAATGTAATTAGTATTGCATCGTTACCATCAACTACAGGGGCTGATAAAGTTTATTTTCTAGTAAACAGAGATGGCTTGCTACAAATTGAACAGCTAAAAGAAAGTCTATTACTGGATACAGCAATCACAACTCAAGTTACGCATACGGAAGATGGCTGTACTGTAAAGCATTCATTGATCAACATACTTGGTGAGAATGTCGCTGCTTACTATAAAGATGCAACACATACCTACGCTATTCCAATCTTACATAGAGAAGGGGATACGATTCATATTGAATGTGATGATTTAGTAGAAGAGGTCATTATCGGTAGAAAGTTCACAGCTAAAGTTAGCCTACTTCCTCCTGATTTAAGCCAAGCTCCAACAACAACGAATCCTGCTTTATTTAAAGTGGATCATTTAAACCTTTATATGTACAAATCCATCAACCCTAAAGTGAATGGCGAAATGATAGAGCTGAAAGAGTTTGATGAAGAAGCTTTAGATAAGCCAAAACAATTTACAGGTCAGAAGAGAATTTCTTTAGATGGCTGGAATACATACGACAATTTCAAATTAGAAATATCACAAGATGAACCGTTGCCATTCCACATAACAGCAGCGGTACTAGAAGTGAATATGAATGACAGATAATTATCGGCACTGAGTTACTACATCAGTTGCATAGCAAATTGCACTCGATCCATCTGGGTGTTTTACATAAATATAATCACTAACTCGTTCATAAGTAGAGCCATTAGAATCGTAGCCAGAGTTATCATCAACTTGGTAATATGTATTACCATTATTTCCGTAAGCTCTATCACCCGTATTATAATAGCTAGATCCATCACTACCATAAGTAAAACTACCAGTGTTTGTGTAATCAACTGGTTGTGAGTCATTTTTATTAGAATTAGAAAAAGCCTCTATAATCTGATTTAGCCCATTAGCTATCTGTTGATTGCCAGAGTTAAAATTATAATTGTTTGTAGGAATATTGATCCAGCTATGGCTATATTTATCTGCCAAAGCTGCTGTAGATATATGTGCAAGTATCAAACAGAAAAATAGATTTTTCATATTGTTTTTTAATATGTTAAGTCGATATAACAATAATAAGGAAAATGAGAAATGTACACAATAGAACACGCGCGAATTTTAGATATACCTGAACTATTAGAAATAGCAGTTCAATTTTGGAATGAATCTCCAAACTACAAGAAAAGACCTGTCAATTTAGATAAAGTCAAAACACAACTTCAAGCTTTAATCCTTTTTCCAACACAAGGCTGTGTGTTAGTCGTTAAAGATGACAACGATAAAATCATTGGTGTATTTGTTGGTGGCTTACAAGAAGAATGGCAAGCAGACTCACTAATGGCTTTCGATTACTGCTTATTTGTTAGAGCTAATAATAGAGGTGGAAGAGCAGCATATATGCTTATCACAGCCTTTAAAGAATGGGCTAAACAAGCTGGTGCAGATTGGATTCAATGTGGAACGGCAACAGGTATTCAAACAGATAAAACAATAAACTTTTATACCAAAATGGGTTTTCAACATACGGGAAGCTTCTTGGAAATGAAGTTATAAAAGCAAAAAGAATAATAATAAGAGGTTAAATAAACGATGGCAGTAGCAGGAGCAGCCGCAGTCGCATATTGGGCGGCAACAGCTTTAGCGGTAGCATCAACGGCTTATAGTGCTTATAACGCTCGACAATCAGCAAAAGCACAAGCAGCTCAAGCCAATGAAAATGCAAAATTGGCAGAGTCAAAAGGTCGAGTTGAAGCTGAAAGAGTGAGGGAACTAGGCAAGAAGCAAGCAAGTTCAGCAAGAGCTAAGATGGCGGCTCAAGGTTTAGATCTGAATGCGGAAAATACAGTTACAGAAGACATTGAAGAAGATATAGATCTCAACTCAACTAAAGATGCTTGGACAACCTTCTTTAACTACAAGAACCAAGCAGGACAGTACAGAACAGATGCTGCAAATTATAAATTACAGGCACATCAAGCAACGGTTAGCGGTTTATTGAATACTGGATCTACACTTTTATCAGCAGTCGGTAATGCGCCTAAAGGTGCGATGGGTGGGAATACCACAACTCAATCAGCATCAAAGATAAACTCTAATCAATTAACAATGGATACAACTCGACTTAACTCATCAGGATGGGCGTAATTATGGCGACGATACCGATGGGGAACTTTGGTCAGATCATGCCACATAGTCAGGCAGGCAGAACCATAGGAATTAATAACCAACAAATAGCTGAAGCAACAAACAATTTGGCACAAGTTGGTATGCAGTTATCTTCTAAAAAACTATTAGAACAACAGAAGATCCAAGAAGAAAAAGATCAATACCAATTCAATATAGAAGCTTCTAAATATGGTGCTGAATACCAAGACGCTGTGACTGAAACTAAGCAACGTGTAATGACAGGGGAGTTAAACGAAAACCTTGCCAAAGCACACTTAAGACAACGTGCAGATGAATTGAATGAAGCATACAGTCAACGACTACCTGAACAGCAAAGAGAGAAGTTCAGCTACTATTCAGAGAAGATGTTCTTAGACTCACAGGCTGGTATTAAGCCACTTGCTCATGAAACAGAGAGACGCAAGATCAACGCTGACTTTGAACAGATGTCAGAAGCAACTTTGAAACTGGAAAACAGAGAACAAGGCTACGCATTATTCAAAGATACGCTAGAGCGCAATCCTGTTTTAACTCCTGAACAACGAGTGAAAGCTGAAGAGGATTGGCAACAACGTAGAGACTTATCAGAAGGTAAGGGCGTATTAAGCAGTTTAGAAGAACAGCAAGATATTAAAGCTCTACAGGAACTTCATAAGAACGTGGATACAGTCTTTCCGCACATGAAAGTAGAGACGAGAGATGCATATAAATCAAATATTGAATCAGCTATTAGCCGTATTAATAGAGGTATTGAAATTAAAGCTAAGGAGCTGGATAAGGAACATGCACAGCTAACCAAAGACTTTGTAGCAGATGCTTTTACAGGCTATCCATTATCTGAAAGCCTAGTGAATCAAACACTAGAAGCAGTTAAAGGAACTCAATATGAAGCTCAAGTACGAGAAGCTGTAGCACTGAATAAAGATGCTCAAAAGTTTAGAAATGCTTCTCCAATCGAACAGGAACGTAGTATCGCAAGACTGACTTCTGAATTAGAAAACAGTCCTCAAGATGATGCTACTTTGCTTCAAAAGAAATTAGATGTATTCAAAACAATTGCAGCAACATCAAAGCAAAGAGCGAATGATGATCCTATTGCTTCAGTACAGGCTCAAACTGGTCATAAGCTTTATACAGTTACTCCTGAACAGATCGGATCTGGACAAATAGACTTTAAAAAGGCTCAAGTCACAACTCAACTATTAGCTGACCAAAAGAAAGCAAATGGCGGTGTCGGCTCATTAATCCAATGGAACAAGTCAGAACGTACAGCCTTTCAAGACCGTTATCACTCAGCTACTCCAAGCAAGCAAAAAGCTATGTTAGGAGATTTATCAAAAATGGCAGGGAGCAATAAAGAAGCTCAGAAGGAATACTTCAGCCTGATTGGTGGTGAAAAGAATGCAATGGACTATGTCGGTATCGCAATGCTTCATAACAAAGACGTTCATTTAACAGGAACAAATATCAGAGCAGCAGATATCGCTTTAGAAGGCAAAGCTCTAATCAATGGTGGCAATTCAAAATTGTTCGCAGATGAAAAGCAATTCCATCTCACAGTACAGCCTGAATTTGGCAATGCAGTAGGTGTAGGTACAAGCCAGCATCGAGCATATCAAAACTTAGCTTATTCAATTTATGTGGGTATGGCTAAACGTGGTGAAGCGACAATTAAATACGATGAAAAGGGCAATCCCCTAGTCAACAAGGATCTAGCTAAACAAGCTTTCGGTATTGCTACAGGTGGAACGTATAAACAGAAGTTAGGTAAGAATACCAATCACATCTTTATGCCTTACGGCTTTACACAAGATAGTTTTGAAGACCATATACACAACCATTTCAGAACACAGTATCGAAAAGAAACAGGCTTTCTTCCTCCTGACGAAGACATTTTAAAGACACATGTAGTACAGCCTTTACCTAATGCAGCAGGATGGTATGTATTCGTTCAACCAAACGGCAAGCTCATGAAGAATCCGAAAACAGCAAAACCATACATGATGAAAATAATTAAATAAGAAGGAAAACAGATGGGCTTATTGAGTGGAGAATTTACAGAACAGGATCTCGCATTAGACCAAACAAAGAATACAGATGCTAAGAAGTTTAAACGTGGCACATTGTCAGACTTAGGATTAGGTGCAGTATCAGGTACAGCTAAAGGCGTTGTATCTGTATCCAATGCTGTTAGCCGTTTTGTTGAAGGTGATGAAGTTGCAGATAAGCGAATGCAACAAGTGAATGAAGCTTTAACTCCTACCAATCAAGGAACAGCAGGACACATTGCATCTGGTATTACTGAAGTCGTATCAGCAGGAGCTGTAGGCGCTCCATTAGGTCCTTATGGTATGGCTGCTACTGTAGGTTTAGGTACAAGAGCAACAGAACATACAAGAATGACTCAGCAACTTGGTGTAGACCAAGACACAGCAGATACAGCTTCTAATCTCTATGGAGCTACAAACGCTGCCCTAGCTTTTTTACCTGTATCGAATGTTTTTAAAAAGTCATTTATAGCTGACTATGCAGCTCTAGTTGCTGCGCCTACAGCAGTAGGTCAAGGTTCAATGTATTTGGAAGGGGAGTATTTAGAAGGCAAAGGGTATAAGAAGCAAGGTCAACAATACAAAGACATGGCTACAGATCCTACAGCGATTCTAATGAACTTGGGAATTGGTACGACATTCTTTGCAGCAGGACGCTATATGAATGCTAAAGGGAGTGCAGATATACCTGAATCTCAAGTCCATCAAGCTGAAGCAGACTTCAATGCAACAGTTGAACAAGCTCAAACAGATGCAGATATTTCAAGCCTGCCTAATATTGCAGAGACAGTAGATGACCTGAAACAGCATGAAGTCAATTTGAATCAAGCAATTGATCAAGTGATGAAGGGAGAGAAGGTTAATATCTCTGAAGCTACTGGTGGCAAGCTCAAGACATTAGATGATGTTAAAAAGCATATCCAAGCCAATCAGAAAAAACAGCCAACTAATAGCTCTAACAACACAGCTAATAATACTATTAAACCTTTTACAGCTACAGGCACAAAGAAGGCTGTATATGATGAAGCTTTAAGAGCTGGTTTATCAGATGCAGATGCTAGAACAATCGTAGCTTTAGCACATTTTGAAAGTGGTGGAACATTCAGTCCTACTATCAAAAATCCTAAATCTTCAGCTACTGGTGTATTTCAGTTTATTGATTCAACGTGGACAGCAGAAGGTGGTACAGGAGCAAATAGGCATGACCTAAATACACAGATCAGACTTGGTATCAAACATACTAAATCCAATATTAAGTATATCCAAGATAAGACAGGTGTAACGCTTACAGGCTCACAGATCTATATCCCTCATTTACTTGGTAGAGGTGGGGCTGAACAGGTATTTAGAGCAATCAAAGCTAATCCTGAACAATCAGCAAGATCTGTTATAGCTAAGTTTTCAGATAATCCTGATCACTTAATGCGTATCAACGGCATTCCAAAAGATGCAACGATAGGCAATGCAGTACATTCATTTACCAAGAAGATAGATGACATTACAGCTCAACATTATGGTGGTACAGGCTCAACACACAGAACTGTTTTTGAATCTAAATCAACAGCAGCTATAGAACAAGCTCCTATTAAACCTGAATCAAGCTATGAAGGCACATTAGACAGATTAGATCTGGATGACCTTCCTGTTATAGACGACTTATTTATCAATTCACATGACCTAACTGCTTTCCAACATCGAAACATGGATCATGAAGTAATTGGGGATCTGACAACAGAACAGATGGACCTTCCAAGTATGGTATTAGATGAACACGGAAACTTAGTTCCTGACTTACCTACACCTAAAGGCACAAAAATAACTCCTGAGTCTAATGAAGCACTGTATAAACTTTTAGAAGAAATGGAAAAAATTACTGCATTAAAAGCAAGTGTTCCACATACAGCTAAAGAGATAAGAGTTAAAGATGACCTGAATAACCCTGCTAAAGAGTTTAAGCATGACGACAGCATTGCAGTTGAATGGAAAGAACGTCAACGCTATGAAGATGGTAAATATCACAAAGAAATGACCAGATCCTACACAGATAAGGACGGAAACCTAGTTCAAGAGCTGAAATATAGGGGCACGACATTGTCCCGTGTGGTTAATCATGCAGGAAAAACTAATTTCATTCACGTAGGGCGTTCAAATAAGTCTGATTTTGTGAACCATAAAGGCAATAAAGAGCTAGAAACAGCCTTAGATCGTATTTTTGATGAAGGTCGAGCTTTTGGATACCTATCTCAAATCCCTAAAGGGCAACAGACCATAGATAAGTTGATTGCTAATCCTGACTTAATAATTTCATCTAAAAAGACAGGTGAAGATCTGACTGCAGCTCAGTGGAAAGACAAACTAATCCGTGAGCAAGACAATATAACAATGATGGCTAAAAGTATGAGTACCTTAGCCAAGTGTGCTTTGACCAAAGCAGCATAAAAATAATAATAAGAGAATTGAATGAAGAACGAATGTAGAACAGCCGTAGAAGGTGTATTAGGACGTAAACTGACAGATAAAGAAGCTGACCTTTTAGAACAGCAATTTATTAAAGCTAGTCGTGAACTTCCACAAGAAGATATCAAAGCATGGAAGAGTATGTCAGATGAAGAACGTGCAGAAGCTATCGCTGACAGAGCAGTTAAGAACTATACAGATCAGCATATTAAAGAAGTCACAAACTTAGTAAATGACTTAGAAATTAGAGAAGCTTTAGTCCAAGAACTGACTTCTCATTCAAAGCTCAACCCCTTAGAGAGTTTGAATCGCAAGTTAGTCATGCACACAGATCAATCTGGTATCCAATCAGTTGAACACAACATACAGGCTGTGGAAGTAAGGTACATGGGAGCTTTAGCAGACGTATTTACCAAAACTCAAAAAGGCTTAGGCTATTTAATAGACGCTGACAAAGTAAAACTATTAGTTAAAGAGATCTTTGGCAAGCCTTCAGGAGATGCTGAAATAGCAGGACTCGCTAAGGCAGTACAGGACACATTAGAACAGCTTAGACTCCACTATAACCGTTATGGCGGTGACATTAAGAAGCTTGCTAATTATGGTATTCCTCAATCTCATAGCCATTACAAAGTTATTCAGGCAGGGCAGGATGCATGGGTCAAGTACACACTTCCTATGGTGGATCGTTCTAAATACAGACATGAAAATGGCAAGCTAATGAATGAAGCAGAAGTCGCTGAAGTTCTAAAGTCGGTTTATAACACCATTGCTTCAGAAGGACATAACAAAGCTTCAGTACAGGCTCATGCAGTTCAATCAGAAACAGATCTTCCTGTAGGTATGAACATGCAAGCTCTTCACCAACATCATCGTGAGGTCCACTTTGCAGATGCGGATGCTTGGGTGAAGTATCAAGAAGACTTTGGGGAAGTTAACTTCCATGACTTGCTGAGCAACCATGTTCGTAGAATGAGTACCGAAATAGGCATGATGCAGACCTTTGGCTCGAACCCAGAGAAACTTGTGAAGCAGCTAGGACACGACTTGCTCAATAAGATGATGCAAGATCCAAAGTACGTTAAAGAGCATCGTAAGATTCAGAAACAAGCAGCTCTTATAAATAAGCACTACGATGAATTGGCTGGACAAGCTCTTCCAATCGACAGCAACTTAGCTCAAGTAGGCGGTATGCTTCGATCTTGGACCGTTAGTACAAAGCTTGGGTCGGCTTTTTTGACTAGTTTTAGTGATCAAGCGACTATGAAACTAGCTTCTGAGATGCATGGTATCGCTTATACAAAAGTATTCGGTAAGCACGTCAAACAGTTCTTTAATAAGGAAAACAGAGACTTTGCTATCAGTATTGGTTTAGGCGTAAGGGAGATGACCAATAGCCTTGTGCGTTTTGGTGACACGGACATTGCTTCAGCTTCAACGAAAGTTTCAAAGGCAAACACGACTGCAAGAAAGATAGCAAATGCTGTAATTAGAAGTAGCGGTTTATCACATGTAACGGCTAGTGCGAAAAGGGCTTTCGGCAGTTCTCTTATGCATCATGTATCTAACTTGAACTCTACTAAAGCTTGGGATCAATTAGGACCTAAAGATAAGAAGATGCTGGAAGGTGGAGGTATTAAAGAAGATGATTGGACACTACTTAGAGACATTACTAGAACAGAAGCTCCAACAGGAGAAAAGCTAGTCACTAATAAAGACATCTTTAATGCTTCAGATGATCTATTCCTAGACTTCCATCAATTCGACAGAACAGGATATACAGCTCAAGAGCTTGCTGATCATGCTTTTAGATTAAAAGAGCAATTTGCCAATAAGTACATGAACTATATCTATACTGAAACGAATGCTGCTGTGCTCGAAGTTGGAAGTAGAGAACAGGTTTTTATGGGCCTTAACAGCAATCGTGGGACAGTAACTAATGAATTAACAAAGTTCTTTTTTCAATTCAAAAGTTTCGGAGTTTCCATGGTTATGCGCCAATGGGGGCGTGGTATAGCTCAAGGTACACCACAAGAGAAGTTTGTATATTTTGCAAAGCTATTTGCTTATACAACAGTTATGGGTGGGCTTGTTGCTCAGATCCAAAACCTGACACAAGGTAAAGATTTAGATGATCCAACAACACTAGACTTCTATATGAAGTCCATAGTGAAAGGTGGCAGTGCTTCCTTCTTGGCAGATGCAATTTCTGCTACGGCAGATCCTACAGAACGTAGTGTAAAAGACTTTATTATCCCTGCAGCGTTTAAGGATCTAATGTCCGTAGGCACAATGGCTACAGGTGCAGGAGAAGCCTTTATATCAGAACGTGATTCAAGCTATGGAGCTGAAGCTGTAAACGTCATTAAGAACAACATTCCATTTCAGAACGTATGGTATTCGAGACTCATATTCGACAGATTAGTAATAGCAGAGATGCAGGAACTATTCGATGAAGGCTATAGAGAACGTAAGCAACGTAGACAAGAATCGAACTACAACATGAGTTACTGGTGGGATCTTGATAATGACAATATCCGAGTACCAGATATTAAGCTAGAATAGTTCTTTCAAAATAATGAATTAACTCTATGAAAGCACTCTTAATAACAACCAATGTACTTTTCATATTTTTCGCAACACATGTCTTTGCGGCACCTCCGTCTAATTTTGAAAAAACTGCTACCGAAGCAGTTAAACGAATTATGAAAGATCCTGAATCAACACAATTTAGAGATTTACGAGAAATTAAAAACCTAAATGGAAACAGTGTTCTTTGTGGTGAAGTTAACTCAAAAAATTCTTATGGTGGATATACTGGATATTCTTACTTTTCTTATAGTGAAGAAGGGATATCTATCATCAATTTAAACGACAGAAGCTATAGAGCTAACATAGAACTAAATAAATATGAGCGTTCTGGTTGTGATGGTGAAAAGAGTGAAAAGGTTGCTCGTAATCCTGACATGTTTAAAAACTATTGCGAAGTAACACATCAACTTTTTGAAGATGTAATTGCTGATAAAAAAACTAGAGAAGATGCTATTGAAAGGGCATTAAGTGATTATCAAAGTAAAGGCCTAATGGTTTTTAATAGTGATCTTATCCAAGTAAAGTCTGACTTACTTATGAACTTAGATGAAGTAATCAAAGTACCTGAAGCTATTAAAAAAATAGCTAAAAAAGATAAGGCATACAAAAGACAATATTCAGCGGGATGTCCAAATTTAATGAAACAATTATATTTAAAATAGACAATTGGGCTAGATTATCTAGCCCTTTTAATAACAATAATAATAGAGCTATTAATAGAACTAAAATAATGAGCAAAATAGAAGAATATAAGTCAGAGCTAATCCGTATTCAGGAAATAGCAATACTAGACACTATTGATCTAGTTGAACGTGGTAACAGTGAAGACAAGACCTCAAAAATTGGACGAGGCAATGCCGCATGGATTTACAAGAGTGCAAACCAATGTTTAGCCATAGCAGCACGTATCGAACAGCTAATTGAAGCACGTAACAAGACACAAGCAATAACAACAACAGAAGACGAAGAAAAACAAAAAGAAGCTGAAGCTGAAAAGCTCCTTCTATCAGTTCGCAAGGAACTGACTAAACGTAAAAAGAGTACTAAAAAGGATGACAAAGAAGGTAAATAAAGCCTGCTTTGTTGAGTTCTATTTGATGTGGGGTCTAGTCAATGGCTGGCAGATCCCCGACTTCCATATAACAGTCTGTGAGTGGCTTGAAGATTTTGGCAACTTAGGCTTGCTTATGCTTCCTCGTGGGCACAGTAAGTCTACGATTCTGGACGTATATAACGCATACAGACTATATAAGAATGCAGATGAATTAATACTTCATCAAGGAGCTACAGATCCTGACGCTTATAAATGCAGTCGTGGAACTCAACAAGTATTAGAAAAACATCCCTTAACTTGGAACAAACAGAAGTCAAAGGGTGAAACACAGAAATGGTGGATACACGGATCTTCAGATGTAAAGCATGGAAACTTACATGCTAGAGGTATCTTATCCAACGTCACAGGCGCACGTTCTACATTCATTCAAAACGATGACGTAGAGACTCCTACAACGACAGCTACTCCTGAATCTAGGGAAAAGCTCAGATACCGATTAAGTGAACAGGTCCATATTCTTGTACCTAACTCACAACGCCTATTTATCGGCACACCACATAGTTTCGATTCGCTCTACACACAGATCCAAGAAGCAGGAGCAAACTGCTTAATCCTTCGTATGTTCCAACATGAAGCTCGATTTACGTCAGGAGCTTTAGAAGTCTCAACTACCTTTAAACCTGAGTATTTGTTTAGCGGTATCGGTACACAAGCCAAACTATTGGATGAATTTGACGACTATAAAGTAGAGAAAAGGGAACAAGACTATCTAATCAAACTGACATCTAAACACGGTTTAGTAGATGTATATGCAGATGCGCTTTGGTCAGATCGTTTCACTCCTGAAGTGATGGAAGATCGTAGAAAGCAATGTAATACAGTCAACGAATGGGATTCTCAGTACCAGCTTCATGCGAAGCCTGTAGGCGAGATCCGATTAGATCCTGACAGACTTGTACCTTACAACGAAGAAGTGACATGGCATAAAGCTAATGGACATACACAGATGCTTTTAGGTGATAAGAGGATTGTATCTGCAACACTTAAACTCGATCCAAGTTCAGGCAAAACTAAATCAGATGTATCAGCCGTTGCTCTAGTTCTTCAGGATGAGAACGGTAAATTGTACTGGCATAGATCAGCAGCCTTAACAGGTGAAATAGCTGTTACAGATGACAAAGGACAGATTGTAGGTGGACAGGCTTATCAGTTAGCTGACATCGTAGAAGAGTTTAAGCTTCCTTCCATTATCGTTGAGACAAATGGCATCGGGGGGCATGTACCATCAATACTTAGATCTGTATTTAAGAAACGAAATATTTACTGTGGTGTACGTGAATTACATGAAACTCAGAACAAGAATAAACGTATCTTAGGCACACTCGAAGCTCCGTTATTAAGTGGCTACTTATATGCACACCAATCTGTTTTAAAAGTGAATGGACAAGACAGCCCTCAAGTTAAAGAGATGCGTCTATTTGATCCTTCAGTCACGAATAACAAGGATGACTATGTAGATTCATTAGCTGGAGCAATATCAGCAGAACCAATCAGGATCGGCACACATAACCAATATCCAACCTATAACCAAAACAATAACTGGCAAGCTTCTAATCAGTATTCAGAGATGAAGATTGACTTTTAAATAGCTCTATTAATAGAGCTAATAACAATAAAAATAAAACCTAATTAGGAATACTAATAACAATGACCGTAGAGAACATCACACCATATATCAGTTATACAGCGAACGGTATAGCTACAACTTTCGCTATTCCTTTCCATGTCATAGATAAAACTAATTTCATTGTGAAGATGAATGGAATCCCTCAGAACTATGCAACTTATATCTATAACAAGGCAGATAATACGATCACCTTCTACAACATTCCTGCTAGAGATGCAGTTATTGAATTAGAACGATCTACAGCTTTAGAAAGAGGGGAAAACTACGACACGTTCAGTAATAAGCTTCGACCAGACTCACTAAATGGTGAACTAGATAGAATTTGGCGTGTCCTTCAGGAGATGACAAGACGAGACACTATCTTAGAAAGCATGATTGCTAATGTAAAAGAGGAAGTTAAACAGCTTCTTCAAGAAACAAGAGTCACATCACAAGACATCGTTCAATTTCCTATCACTTCAACAACAGTAAGAATCAACATTCCTGAAAACCGTTATGCCGTTATTGAACCATTCGTTGTATGTACTGTATTGGGTGGACCAACCAATGTGACGGTTCAACCTGTAGCTGAATTTATACAGGGAATTGGTGAAGTATTCACATATATAAACTTCAGTTTTCCATCAGAGCTAATCGGCAAAAAATGTAATGTATGGCTGACTGGTGGTTAAGATGCGTGATCAGTTTTCAAATATCATGCTCTGCCTACATGGTACAACCAACATCTATGCTCAGAAATTTGAAGGTAAAGCGTATTGGCAAGATCGATACGGCAATATAATGACAGATGAAAATGGTGTTGCTTTATACGACATCATTGACGTTGACGAATACGGAACTCCTATTTCAACTCAAGAGCCTGTCCTCTTTACTACAGATGTGGCAGACATTAAATCTCAGGTGAATAGCCTTCTTTATCAGGGCTATACAATCGTTAATTCAGAAGACTATAAAAAGTGGATTGCAGGAGAATGGATTCCAACCACGCCTATAGCTTGTGTCATGTATGACGATGCTTTATCAAGTCTTCAGTACATCATGGAATGGCATATTGCTGAGAATATTCCTGCTTCTATAGCTGTGATCACACGTAGACAACGTAAGAAAAATAATGAAGATGGTTTCACTTCTTGGGCTATGTTGAATGATTGGGTCACTAGAAGTAATGGTCAAATTGATCTCGTTTGCCATACACACGACTTACACCATTTAAGCCTTCATTCTTATACAGACAATGCTTTTGATGTTATAGCAGATCCTATCTTAGAAGGTCCTTGCTGGATTGATAATGGAGAATACTTATACATCCCTGACGGTGAAGGGCATGACTGGTATTGGAATCAATCTTGGGTAGAACAGGCTCTAGCAATACCCTTGTATGGAGTTGATCAATACGATGGAACTAAGCTTATTGAAACGTCATTCTACATCACGCCACGTATTACAGACAATGTAGCTATCATTCGCTTTTGGTCTTCCTTAGCTAAACCAAGTGGAACAGGTTATGACGTTCCTATTCAAATCTGGATCAACGATACACAGTTAGTTTTTGATGGAATTATCAAGCCTAAAGACTATGGAACACGTATCCAATGGGTCGAAAGGGAATGGAACAACATCAACTTAGATACACCTTTTGCTGTAGAAGCAGGGGTTACTTTTAAGATGACATTTAAAACTATGGCAGGACCTACAGGTGGTCCACATTTAACTTGCTATTGTACTTTTACAGATGACACTTCTAAGTTCTATGCAACGACAAACTGTGAAGGCTATACACCATACAATGCGGACGCTTCACCACAAAAATGGTGGCAATACATTGATTATCCTGCTGGTGATAAATGGTCTGTAAAACCTGTAATGATCTTAGGAAATGGTACAGGTCGAACTGTTCCACAAGCTGAATATGATGACTATATCAATACCGATATTCAAAGAAGTCAGTTCGCAGTTACCAACTATTTAAAAGCAACATGGACTGAAAAAAGTGTTTGGTCAGGATCTTGGGACAATTGGAATATCTATTGGAATGGAGACTTTTCACAAGACGAACAAATATGGGATGCAGATACAGGTTATCAATTAACAGGCTGGAGCTACCCTAAACGTGTATCAGCAATCTTTCCTACAATGACTGATACAACATGCAGCGTAGAGTATTTAAAGTTCGACTTTGAAGAGAAAGTACCTGTCGAAATACCATCAAGCCAATGGTGGGATGAAACAGAAGTAGATAGCGGTATAACGAAATGGGATGACTCCCAAACTAGACAGTACAACATACAATTTCTAATCGAAGTTTCAGAAGATAAAGTGAACTGGACAACAGTAGGCAAAGCTCCTTCTTGGACGATTTTAAAAGATGATACAAAGGGAAATGCAGCAGAAATTGAGCCTACAACATGGACAGCAGGAGTCACTAAATATGTACGTCTAACACCTATTAATGATGGACCAACAATAGGAGAAGAAAAGCATGTCGTATATATGGTGAGCCAAGTCAGGATAGGGATTAAAGATGCCAATACACCTTTAGGAAAACCATTCACACAAATTGCTTACCCATTTGGTGCTTATCAAGCGAACTGGAAAGATGAAAATCCTCTTCATCCCGATTGGCATGACATCTCATCAGGGCTAACGAATGTATTTGAAAGCAACGGTATTCATCATGGCTATACCATTCAAGCGATAAGAAATGTACGCCATAACGGTGAAGATATTGGTTATAACCAACGACTCAGTAAGTTTGTTTTAGGACGACTTATGACACATGGAATCACAGATCCAATTGTTCTAAATCACTTCAATATGACCAACGCAGATGTATGTAATAACCTCATTGCGTTGTATGCAGGCTATATGTTTGCGAATACAAAACATAATGGCTTGAAGTGGCAAGTCTCTTTAGAAGGAGATCTTTTAGGACATGGAACACTTAAAAAACGTGTGGATACTATCGACTACTTTGCTTTTGACGCATGGGCTTTCAGTGGTACTAATCCTCCTGACATTGTAAGAACTTCAGCACCTGTAAATGATGGTACAAACTTCGAAGGTGATTGGGGAGCTGGCTACTATGCAGATGAAAAAAAATGGTTACAAGAGAGAGGGGCATTAGCTCTCATTATTATCAACAACAACTTAGGAACAGGTAGTCCAGACTCAGTCGCAGGAAAGCATGTACTAGATAATCCTGACGCTTATATAGCTAAGATTGTTGAATATGCTAAACGTTATGGATGGGATGGAGTCACTTGTAATATTGAAGGTGTAGACGTAACGGCTAATGATTGGGCTGATTGGATCTATAGAGATAGAGCAACTGAGTTCTATAAGAAGTTAGGCAGAGCTTGTCACCAAAACGGTTTATTACTGCATTGTACTGCTCCTGCATCTACAGGTAATGAAAACTATGATTGGGCTTCTTGGGTAGGTTGGTGTGATCATGCTGAGATCATCAAATATGTAGATGGTATGAAAATCATGTCATATACAGAATCACATGAAGGATCAGAACCACGACCTGCAGCTTGGGATGTAGCACCTTTAACTAAGTACAATTCTAGTGGACCTACAGATTCAAGATCCTTTTGGCAGGCTGTAACTGAATATACAGCTACCGTTATTCCTGACCAATTTAAGAAAAGAATCCTAATGGGTGGTCGAGCTTTTGGTCATGTTTGGTATCCAAACTGGAAGACTGGAGAAACACCTCCTGAGATTTTAAGTAGTCTCGAATGGTTCAATCCAAACGATGAATATTGGAAGTATGCAGCATACCTAACAGATGATGACTCCCAATATAAAGACGACTGGAATCATTACGTCACGTATGGCGAACTTATCAATAAGGCTGCAACTGAAATTGTGCCTATCATTCAAGATACAACTTTAGATACGACAGAAATGTATTTCTATAATCCTAAAACTGAAGTTAAAGCTTGGTGTGGTAGTCCATTAACAGGGGCAAGAAGCCAAACAACAGCAAAACAAAACGGATTTGGTGGTGTCGGTATATGGAAGATAGATGATGGAGATATTGAAGAATATTACCCAGAGTTCAAATCTTTTGGAAAATCTACACTACTCTATAGGAAATAAGAATGACGCAAACAGGCGATATATTCCTGATTGCTTTCCTTTTTTGCATCGGCTTCGCTATCTATTTGGCGAAGTCTGTAGCAATCTCAGATCAAGATACATGGTATGTAATAGGAGCTAAAGCTGTCTTAAATGGCTTCACTTCTTTATTTGCTGGTGCAATCTTGATATGGGCTTCTGTACCCACTTTAGCAGTCGTAGGACTTGCTGCAATACTCGGTACATTAGGCTCAGAACTGACAATAAAATGGATTAAGCAAGCCCTCAAAAACAACATTAAAAATATAAAAATCGACAATAAAGAAGAATAAAAAATGTCATTCAAGCTCGGTAAAAGGAGCTTGTCTAATTTAGAAGGTGTCCATCCTGACCTAATAAAAGTGGTCAAGAGGGCTATTGAATTAACTCAAGTAGATTTCACGGTAATCGAAGGATTAAGAACTAAAGAACGTCAAGCTCAACTCTTAAAAGAGAAGAAAACAACAACTATGAACAGCCGTCATCTAACAGGTCATGCTGTGGATATTGCAGCATGGGTAGACAATACAATCTCATGGGATTGGAAACATTACTACATTATAGAAAAAGCAATGAAGCAAGCAGCTTCAGAACTCAAGATACCTATTGAATGGGGCGGTGATTGGAAGACATTTAAAGATGCCCCACACTGGCAACTACCATTCAAAAACTATCCTAAAGAATAGTATAGTCTACAGGCTACCGTTTGCTTTCAAATGGTGCATAGCTGCAAGTAAATAAGAAGAGTGCCTAGTTATATCAAGATAGTTTTTTGGTGAAAGGCTACCTGTTTTTTTATATTCATCATAAAAATTTTGTACCTGTTTTCTATCTATCAAACGATGATTATTTTTAGAATTTTGTACTTTTAATTTTCCATCTTCACTATATATAGTAAATGGAATATGTCTAACCCCTGTATTTAAATTAATGGGTTCAGAAAATTCTGCTAATAACACCTCATATATATTTTTCATCTCATTCTCTAAATCTTACTTTCAGTTTTTCATTTATATCCAATCTAAGCACTGATTGGGAGAACTAACCCTTACTCAAATAAGAGTAAGGGTTCTTTATATTAGATCGCTTGGCAATCTCTCAAGAAAGGCTGACCAATAACTTCACCACCGCCTACACAACGAAGAGTAACAGTTTGTCCTTTAGATAAAGATGCTGCAAAATTATCAAAACTTTCGTCACCTGAAGCTGTAACGGAATTTAGCCCATATTCATCCCCAACATTAAACTGAACGTTAGCACCATCGCCCATACCACTATCAATAGCTTTTACTGAGCCAGTAATTTCAATTATCTGTCCTTTAAAATTACGATCTGCTGCAACTTCATTGGCTTCATAATTTTGGAATAACTCGCTAGCAGAAACTTGAATCGCTGCAGGGGCTTGAACTTGCTGTTCTTCATTCGAAATTAATGCAGCTGGCTCAGATTGATTAGCAGAATTTTCTGCATAATTTGTATCATTTGAAGGCGTAGCGAAAACAATAATGAGCGAAAGAGCAAGCCAAACAAAACTAACAACTCGCGATAAAGTTGTATGACCAGCTCTTAACGTAAACCAAGCAAAAATGAGTGGGAATAGAAATATTCCTATACCTAATAAGATTGATACTTTTCTTGGAGCAGGTTGCGGATTAGAAAATGGTGGCTGTATCGTTGTGTCATTCATGTGAATTAACCCTCTAAAATTTTATTTTTTGGTAAGTACTTGTAACAAACATTATAATTAAATTACATATATTAACAATTCATTTAGCTTGCGCTATATAAAAATATTCATTTTATATAGCAAGACATATTGCTGCTTTGGAATAATAAAAACCAATACATAGTTTTATGTTAATTATCATTCACGACATTAATTTCTTCGGTTGGAAGATAAAGTCCATCTTTCTTGATGTAATAGGTACTCATTCCTGATGCTCTCCGTAGAGAGAGTCACAAACTACATAAGTGACCATTTCCCCCTTTGATTCTGGAATAACTGCTTCATAATCTACATATGAAGGAACATAAGAATCGATCATTTGCCCTGTTTTTTTATAAAAATACATAGCTGCTAAACCCATTTCATTGCTATTGCATTTAAATTTGAACTTAACCATTTTATGGTCACCGACACTTAAACCATCCTTAGACAAATCAGTATGGATGACCATCTTGATCCATGTTTCAGCTTGTTGGAGAGATGGAGAAGTTGAAACTGTTCTTTCAGGATCAATATAAGATGTGTACTCATTATCAGTTAATAATTCAAGCCATTCAGCTTGAGCGATAACTGGAACAGCAACAAGTAAACTAAGTAATAATTTTTTAAACATGACTTACCCCTCATAAGTAGCTGAATTATAACAGCCGATCACATTTATTTATGTGCAGAAAGTAGCCGTTTCGCCTTCATTACGTCTTCAGTTGACGCACTAACATCCTAAAACTACTTCTTATAAAAATAAGGGGATGACTTATCACAGCATAGTAATGAAGGCGGCGATTTTTTTTGAGGGGTGTAGGCACTGACTTAGTACCTACTCAAAACCTATTTTGTATTTAATTTAAAATTTGGGTGCTGACCTGAAGCCATTAGAAATACAGTCCAAGTCTGTTTATTAGGTTGTCTCTCTCCTGCTTCATACTTTCGCCATAATGCACCGTCTGAAAGCCCTGCAAGCTTGGCACACTGAGCAGCAGATAAGCCTAGATCTAGTCTAAGATCCTTTATCAAATTTGCTTCAGGAGCTTCTATTAAAAAGTTTTCAAAGGTCATATTTTCAAATTTACTCATTAAAAAAGCTCCATGTTTCAGGAGCTTGATATTATCACTTAATTCGCTTTTAAGGTACGTTGTCCCTTTAATCTTATAGTCCTGTTTAGATTGACTGTAGCCATAAATAAGGACTTATAACCTAGTACACCATTTGCAGATCTCAGAATAAAACCTGACTTGTGCATCATCCAAACATGGAACGGATTTTCATACTTGCCCTGTGTATCTTGTGAAATGATATAGACTTCACCTGATTCAACTTTGACAACTTTTACAACTTGATCAATATCAACCTTTGCCATAACAGGAACAGCAGAAGGAAGGCGAACGGCTAAACGACTCAGGGCTTCAGTTTTAAATACTTGTGCATTCATATCTATAGCTCCTTTAAGCTCGAACAGATTTAAAGTGTCGAACTAGGTCGCCTTTAACCGTAGTCAAAAAAGAATCTGAACGTCTTAGGCATACTTCGATAAGCTCATAAGATGCCTTATTGATTCTATAAAAGCGGTCTAAATGGTTTGGGTAATAACCTGAAATTTTTACAAAATAACAAGTCTTACCATTACGAACAGTTTTTAAAAGTTCTGCATGTTTTTGTTGTTTAGCAACATAAGCTAAAGATGAAATATTAGTTTTCATATCTATAGCTCCCCTTAATGGTTGCTATAGATGAAATTGCCAATAGTCACAAAGTCATTGATCTTTGCATCTCGTCCATAGGCTTCATAATCAATATAGCCTTGTAATACTTCAGGGATCTCAATGCAGCTCACATCGTGCATTAAGTAGTGACCAAAGTCATAATCTGACATATCTTCACAGAATTGGTTTTCATCGTGCCATTCCTGAGCTTGAGGTAAATCAGAAACATAGCCTTCATCTTTTAATTGCTTGAATAGGTCTAGATCTTCTTGGAAGTGTCCTTCCATGATTAACTCAATAGCAGATTCAAGATCTTTGAAGTTGTCTACATCCATGTAGGTATCTTCTCGCAAGCCTTCAACTTGCCAAAATTCAATTTCTGTATCTCCGATGATGTCACGTAAATCATCCATATCATCAAAGAAAATATTGAGACCGAAGTCATAAGTAAAGCTGAAAGCTTCAAGACGGAAGTTTTTAGAAGAATCAGAAGCTTTGTTAGAAAAGTCGAATGCGTTCATTTTTTAAGTCCTGGACTTAGGTTATCTGCAAGTCCTAGCAGTCGGTACACGTTGCACCTCTAAGGCTTTTTATATCTCTTCACCTTATGCTTGTTATTATATAGGTACATTGTACCTATATCAACTATAAATAACTGTTTTTAATATGATTAATTATTATTAATAGCTCTATTAAGACAACTATATTTCATAAGAGATAAGCTTGTGTTTGCTTCTAACTTTTATCATTCTTGGAGCTATGGCAATCCATTAAATAGACGCTTTTCAACGGAGCGCAGCGACATCCTTATTCAAGGAATATGTAGTAGGTATCTGATTTGAACCTTCATCAAACTTTATCGCTACGACAACCATTGAACTTAAAAGATTTTAAGCATAGGGGGCAATGTCACACCCCCTTGTGGGGTTTACATTGAACACGCTTAAAATAAAGTTCAATGAGTTTGGTTGTCGGTGATAAGTTTTGAAAGTCCTATACCAATATGTAGACCAAAGCTTTTGCTCTTGCGTTAGGGATTCTGCCCGAAGGGGCAAGACAAACAGCTTCATCGTTTGGCTTGAGCGAAGCCAGTTAGCCCGACCTGAAAGGGAACGCCCATTCTTTACTAATCATTCCAAACACTAATCTGCAATCTAGAAAAAAACTCAGATTTAAGACTCTTACAATTCTCTTTAACAGCTTTATTCATATATGTTTTTTTTAGGTCGTTGAACTCTCTAGCACTGTATTCTGACTTTGTTGCATTTTCATAATCATAAACATCCATACGCAGCAAAGTATTAAGCATTTTGACATTGTATGAATCACTACAAAAATTTTTAAGCTTAGCTGAATTACAATCAATACTTACGTAGCCATAAAATTCTTTTGAATTATTGAAGTTACGATCTACGGTCTTCTGTTGCGAAGCCGATAAGCATGAAGCAGCATTAGCAGCACTTGTTAGACAAACAAAGCCGATTAGTAGAAGTTTAGTTTTCATATATAGTTCTAATAAAGTGTTATGGTGTTTTGAGAATATACAATATTCGTTTAACTGTATATCTGGTTAAAAAGGCTGAAAAGCACGTGAAAAGTTGGCAAAAACTACCAAAACAGCTTAAAAACAGAGCTAAATGTTTCAGACAATAAAAAAGCTGAAGTTATTAGGCTTCAGCTATTTCATAAGTTATTGAATTATAAAGTTTAGTTAAAAAGCATTTCGTATAATATCCATTATGTTAAATAGCGGAAATAACGATTGTATATTTAATATTGATCTACTTTTTAGATTTCTTCAATTCTTTACTTCTTTTGTATGCAGCATATAGAGACAGGCCTGTCCATGCTGGCGCAGTTAGTGGATTTAAAACTGAAAAGAATAAAGCAGATGCTGACAAAGATATACCTTTAGCAGATTCAGGTATTTTAGAAGCCAAACCATTTTCATCAAGTTCTACGTTTCTAATTGCTTCTACAACTTCTTCAATATCATTACTTGTCGCATCTACAATATTTTTAAAATCATTTTTCATAATAGTTTTATCAACTAAATTATGAACTCTTAATCTAAGCTCTGGTGATAAAAATAGATTCAAATCTTGGTCATATAATATATTAGGTGTACCTTTATTAATTACAGCCACTGAATCCGCAGCAGCAGAAATTAATAACTTTTGAAAGTCACCATTTGGAATTAAAGAAACAATACAAGAATTATTAAGAGCATCATTTTTTACATTAACCAAGAACTCAGCAATATCTTCTACAAGTAAAAAATAATCAGAAAATTTACGTTCAATAATACCGCATAGCATATATATAAAATCAGCATTAATAGCAGTCTCGCCCCTTTCAATGCTTCTATATGTTGCGTGGCTCATGTTAAAGAGTTTTCCCATATCCGCTTGGCCTAGTCCCAAATTTTTGCGAATGTTGAGAAGCATATAGCCTGAGATCGCACTCAATGAAGTCTGATATTCAACTGCTGCTTCGAAGTCAAAGTACATTTTCTTATCCTTTAGGAGTTTCCACACATTTTAGCAAATACCAACACAAAAAGAAATATCTATAATTTGTTGGAAATTCCTTGCTTTGTTAAAAAAACCTATCTATAGTTCATTTCATCAGCCGAACACGCTGAAGTCTCTAGCTAGGACGCAACTACTACTTAACTCCCAAAAGGAACACAAAACATGACAAACAAAATTGAAACTTTAGAAAAAAATATCAACAGCCTTAAAGCAATGGTTGCTGACGGAACACTTACAGGTATGGAAGATAAGCTTGCAGAAATGGAAGCGGAATTAGATGCATTGCTTGCTGCAGAAAAGCCTGATTCTGCTCTAGAAGGGTCTAATGTTGAATCTAATGTAGACGAAGTCCCTGACAATGCTGAAATGATGCAGGCATTAATGGCAGTTAAAGAAAAAGTACGTGAACAACTTTTACCTGAATTTGAAGATGCAAAATTTGCTGACTTTCAATTAGTAGCAAGTGTTGCGGAAAGCTTTGCTGAAGATCGTGTACATACTGTGGCTTATGAAGTACCTACTGCGTTACAGGGACAGTTTAATAATACGAATGGTTATCTAAGCTTTAAGTCAATCATTACCAATGACCTTAGCAGCCGTGAAGTTAAGTCGGAGCAAGCTAAGAAAAAATGGGCTACTGTATGCACGAATTACACAATTCAATCTACTGGTAAATTCCGTACTACCGAAGCAGATAAGCAGCTTAAAATTGGTAGTCAGATCATCACCTACTCTACAGCCTTAAAATATGAACATAACCCTGATAATTTCTTAGGTGTTGTGGCTGTAAAATTTAAAACTAATAGTTTGGAAGGCAAGAAAAAAGAAATTGATGCTTGGCTAGACATTGATATTGACGAAGCACGTATGCAACAGAAGCGTTGGTACTTAATGCATAAGGATTCAATTCTAGAGTCTTTAGATGACATGGACCAATACAAGCCTGCTCGTTTGACTAAAGAAAAATTTGAAAGCTATAAACTGCTATTGGCTATCGCTAAAGTTTGGGGTGAAGATCATTTTAATAATGTGAAAGCCGTTATCGACAACTTAGCCGTGACAAGCGGTAAGACTGAAAATGAAAAATTTGCTGAAGCCTTGAAGCAAGCTATTTGTGACCTACAAAACAACTTTGTAACGCCACTGGAGAACTTACCTTCTGACAGTTTGATTGAAAAGTTGAAAGACAATAAGTTCACTTGCAGTCGCCAAACTTTACCGACACATCTCAATGGTATCGGTATTGAAGCTACTGAGCGACATCAGATCAGCTTCTTTGGGAATACTGTTCAAGGCTATAAGTTGTCTGTATTAGAACAAGCATTACAGCCGTTTGAAGTTTTGAAAGAAGTTGCTTGATCACTGTCAATCAAAGCCCTGTCATGTACAGGGCTACTTATTTTTTGCATTCTTACGTTTTTGACTCAACTCTAAATGCTCTTCTTCGGTCAGTGTGACCTTTTGCTTATTCAATGGATTGCTCATAATTTTAGTAAACTTATTAGGTTCATCTTTTAATTTTGGGTCTGCCTCAACCGCTTTTTTATGCGCTGTCATCAATACACTTCTAGCTCGATCTAGAGCTGCATCACGAATAAAATCATTCAGCGACATACCCTTATATGCTGCCGCTTGCTTAATAGCTTCTTCCTCTTCAGGGAATAATGGTACTGACGCAAGTCCTCCATGATCCTTACGTGTACGCTTAACGTCTTGTGTATGTGGGGTTAGGATATATTTGTATAAAAGGTTACGTGAATACTCCACACGTTGCCCGTAAACGTCTTCTAGCGTGGCTTCAGGGTTAGATTGAATCTCGTCAAGGTCGTCACCAAAGCCGATTTTAGCTTTCTGCTTGCTCATTATAGAATCTCCACCAAGAACTCATTTAACTCGTCTTTAGCCTTCGAGCTACCCATTTCCAATACAGATAAACCTTGTACTGAAGCATCACGGAATTGCTTACGGTCACGGATAACAGTATTCAGGATCTTAAACTTTGGTAAGGTTTGAAGCAGTTCGATTGAATCAGCAACTTCAGTAGATTTTGAGTTTGAAGGGGCTTTGTTTACTACAATAAATGGCTCAAGCTTTTCATTGACCTTCTGGAAGGTGTTAAACATCTTCAACACGAATGGCAATACTTCAACGTCTGCTTGGCTTGGTTGAGTCGGTACAATCAACTTATCTGCTACTTGCAAGGCACTACGGAACTCTTCTGAATCACGCCCAGCTACATCTAGGACCACGTATTTGTACTTCTTCTGAAGGTCTAGCAGTACTTTCTTCAAATCGCCTTTGTGGTGTTCGGTATCAATAAGGTTTTCAGTTCTACGCTTTGACCATTTAACAGCAGATTGCTGGTCATCAGCATCAACAAGAACTGTGTCCCCTTTTTTACTCAATGCTACAGCTAGGTTAGTTGCAAGGGTTGTTTTACCAACTCCACCCTTTTGATTTGCAATACAGACAATCATTTTTCTTATGCTCAAATACCTTTAACAATAGAGCTATTGTAGCTCTGCTATGTGCGCTTATCCAGTTAAATATTTCTCTATTTTGTAACAGGTTAGGGTATTATCTGTGACTTAGATTTAGGGGGGGAATATGTCAAATAAAACAAAACAAGAGTTAATTGAAAAAGCTACAGGTTGGGCTTTAGCAATATTCTTTTATGGAACAGGTATTTTTTTCTTTGCATCAAAAGTTTTACAACTTACAGGTGATGATCTAGATGCATATGTTAGTCTTATTTCTGCTGGATCAACTCTCTTTGCAGGATTTATAGCAATTTACCTTTTTAATGATTGGAGAGATCAAAAAAAGTTTGAAATAGGTAAAGAATATGGCGGACAAATATTAGAATTAGTAAACAATATTAATAAAGAACTTTCAATTTCATTTTATAGAATGACTATAAATAAAACAATGGATAAATTTTTAATTGCCTTAAATGGTATTTATAAGGAAAGTGATTTTAATTTAACTGATGAACTCTATAAAATATCAGCAATTGTGGAAACTTTATCATTAATTACAACTGATAGTGAGATAGAGGCTGTTTTTCAAGAACTAGAAACTAAAATATTAATACTTAAAAATTCCATCGGTATTGTCGAAAACTCATATAAAAAATATTACGAAGTACTTCCAGAAAGATTAAAAAATAATAACACCAATAATTATGTAGATAAAAATGGTGGAGAGTTTAATGGAGCAATTTACATATACGAGAAAAATTTTAAAACCACTTTTGAGGGAGAAATCAAAATTGAAATACAAGAAGGTTATAAAAAAGAGTTTATAACTCATAATGAAACTTTTGAAAAATACAAAGAGAACTATGATGAAGCTTATAAAAACATGATTAAAAAAATCACAGAGTTAATGAAAATAAATTAAATGAAAAAAATAAAACTGAATAATTGGCTATACCACTACATCGAATATACTGTGAAATATGGATAGCCTTTCTACAAGGAAAATGGATGGGCTTTAAACCATAAATCTAACTATATAATACTAAGCACTATTAAAAGTTAGGCAAAAAAATACCCTACTCTCAAATCGAAAGTAGGGCTAAAGGATTAACTTTTAAAATTGTTTTCGTGTATGCGCTTCACGCCTAAGCATTGGAGCACTACAAGCTTTAATAATGATGTGCTTTGTGTTGGTGACAGCTTAACTTGAACGAGCTGTAGCGTCATTAGGAATGCGATTAGAGCGTATAGAGTAATGATTGTAGGGATCATTATTAGTAGTTTCCAAAATGTGTTTTTATATCTCTCATGTTGTCATCGTAGCTGCCGTATAGGTCTTCAATACCAAAATCTATATCTAGATCTTCATTTGCTTGGTCTTCATATTTTAAGTAGTTGTATGCCATTTCAGCATCAGCATTGAAGGCTGTTAAAACACCTTTCTGGTAATCGAGTTTGATGTCTGATAAATGTTCAAATAATTCATCGTCTATTTCGGCTTCTTCTACATTGCGTCCGTTATATAGACCTGTTTGTAAGATCTTTGCTTTTACTAATTTGTTGTATGTGGTTTTAGATAATTTTTTCATTCCTGTTCCTGATTAATATTAAAGGGAATGTTTAGTTCCCTCGCCCTTTTAAATTTGTGTCTTAGTTGAAGTCTTCAGCATTAAGCTTGATCTTCATTTGTCTCGCCATTGCAGCTAGACCTTTATAAGTGATGCGAATCTGTGGCTGGTGTGTTGTAACCTTCTCAACTAGATATCCACTCATATTTTGGTAATAGCCAATAGAATCACGACCAAAGCGGTCTTTCTTAATCCAACCTTTATCGTACATCCACTGCTTCATGTCTTTTAATTTGATACCACCTAGATACTTGTAAGCATCTTGGAAGCACATAGATCCTTTCTTGCCTGCAATGAGTTCGTATGCATCAACAGTAGGTTGCATCACTTCAATTGCTTTAGCTGCTTCTAATAGCTTCGCTTCAGCTAATTGTGTAGCTTGGTATTGTTTTCCCCATGCAAAAGCTGCTTCAGCAGGATCAAGGAAATTAGGTAATTGAGGTTGAATAGTCATGGCTTGTTTTTCAAGTTCTTCCCATCTATTCACGATAGCCATTCTTAGAGGAATGTTATAACCAGATACTAAACAAGTAGATAATCCTTTATCTAGAAGGATGTCTGAAGTCATGCCATTAAGAGCTTTGTTTTCTTGATAAAATCCAGAAAGCATTTTTGCGTTCTGAAGTTGCTCAATCATATTGCGTATATCACGAATTACATCACCGTGACGCTTTCCTGTTAATTCAGAAATTTCTTTAGAAGACATTGTTTGAACAGTAGGAGTAGCAACAACTGAAATAGATGTGTTAATAGCTGTATTGTATGGAGTTGAGTTAGCAGTTTGTAGTGATAAATTTGTCATATTATATATCCTAAATTTTATAAAATTTTTGAGTCCGCTATAATCCTGATTGGATGCAGACTTAATATTTTGAGTTGTGTTTTGATTATAGTCAGAGAGGTTTTTAATATGGGCTGACTATTCCCCCACTAATGTTTTTATTGTTTTCTTTATAATGCGAATTATATATTTTCAAAAATATCTTGTCAAGCAATGATAAATATGATATTAGAGTCGTTAAAATACCAATAAACATAAGGGAAAATAAAATTTCTTATTTAAATTCCCATGTTTTAGTTTAAATTTATACTAATTCTAATTGTTCAGTTTTAGCTTGAGCGTAAGGTTCAGTCTTAACTGCAACAATATTCTCAAATTCGTCATTCATCCAACGAGTTAATAGATCTCTCATACGTGCGCTAGGTACGTAAATATTGATTGGATTACCTTCACGAATAGCTGAACGCCAAATCCATTGCACCATTTCTGAAAGCGCAAATACATCCTCGTTCACTGGGAAGCCTTTCATAGCTGAAGCCTTAACCACCATAGGGTTAGGGAAAAGATTTAGAAGGTATGCCAAGTTAGTTTTGTCTTTATATTCATTTGTCGCTTTAGTATTGAATGCTAACCATTCATCTTTGTAGCGTGATCCTGCAATTAGTGAATGACCTTCTTTGAAAGAAGTCCACAAACGATCCCCTTTCTTAGCTTTAACTTTATTTCGGAAGTAATTATCTAAGTTTTTAGATAGCTGCTCACATAAAGCCTTTTTATTAGTCTTAAATTGACTAGAACTTAAAGCTGTTTTTTTCGTTCCGATATCATTGATAAATTTGTCGTCTGAAATAGTGACCAATTCTTTAATCTGAGAAGGCTTGTTACCAAAACGAATTAATTCGTAATCAACTCCATAAGACTTCAGATACGCACTCATTTGCGAACCTTCAAACATATATGTAGCAATCCAAACTTCTTTGAAAGCTTTAAGGGTATCAATACTCAATTCCCAAACAATCAGCTTTTGGTCCACATATAAGAGCTGACCAAGATCACACATAGTTGCTAGATTTTCGTATTTTGTTCCTGTTGGATCACCGCCATTATCACCAAAGTTTTCACGCTGGAAGCGTAAGGTAACATTATCGCTATCATCTAGTTTGATCCATCCTAAACGGAACAATGCTTCTAATTCGGTAGCTGTATATTCGGCATAAACGTCATAAACCTGAATTGTTTCGTCGATAACTAAGACGTAATCTTTAGCATCTTCAAGCATTGCAGGAGTCAAGTTCATAAATAGCTGGTGTGTACTAACTACATTCTCTTTGTTTTTGAGCAAGTACTGTAAGCTTTCAGCTTTGTTACCGCCTTTATAAGATGGATGTTTGAATCGTTTATCTTTAAGGGGTGCATCTGGCAGGTAAGCGTAATGTACGCTGGTATCGTCTTCTGTAGTAATCAATGGACGTTTTAAGTGATCATCTTCATCATAACTTGTACCTGAAATACGATGGCATTCATCAAGTAATGGAGTGATATATAAAAAGTTTTGTGATGTTTCTGCTGTTCTAATGTTTTCTATAATTTGAGTAGTCTTACCGCTACCCATCATTGCGTCATATACTTTAAACACGGTGCTAATTTTTCCCATTTGCACGTTTTATTTTCCTTTTGTTCTTGATTGTTGTAGAAGTCTGGTAAAGACAGAACTTCTCTCTTGAGACAGATTATAGCAATCCAAGACAAACTATGTCAAGTATTTGTCTTGAGACTCAATTATTGTCTTTAAAAGCCTTATTTTGTCTGCTAAATTCTTGTTTTGTTTTAAATTTAAAACTGTGGATAAGTAAGACAGATTTCAGTCTTGAGTTGATCCTAGAAATAGTACGGCTTTCGCCTAAATTTGATACACAAATTAAAGTGAATTTATAAAGGGTTTTTAAGGAAGCTGTGACAAATCCTTGTCTTGGCTTGCTTGTAAGATACTGAAAACAATTAAGAAAAAACAGAAAACCTTAAAACAAAAAATAAGTATTCTAGTAGCCACATACATACACCTATGCAACACCTAATCGTGATCATTTCCTGACCGCCCTCTGTAACTCTCATTGTGTAACTAATACTGGAAGTCGGTTGGTTGCTCAAACAGTTACTTCAGCATAGCTCTCGTTTCACTCGGCTATACTTTGTAATGTTTCGAGCTGGATACTATCTTTATAAAGCCTTTACTTTCATGTGTTTTTAAAGATAACTAAAAAGTCATTATAAAATAAGGGAAGACAAAATCTTGTCTTGGGAGGTTGAAAAACGTCATATTTTTAGGGCTTATTTTCAAATTTATCTTAAAGAGAAAATTATAAAAAAATACAGATAACTATTTAATAAATATTCTAAAATTTTAGAAATAAAGAAGAGTATGTTAACGATATATCGAACTCCTTACAGTCGTTCTCATATCTTTTTAAACTTTCTAACATTCATCTTCATGTTCTAAGGAACATTCGATTCATTATTAAATTTTTATAAACTTTTCTTCTTTCTCATACCTTCATACTCCCTACTGGGTCGTATTCGTTATTCTTTATATTTTTCTTACTACTCTTCTTATCATTCATACACAACGCTCTAAGGAGCATTGGTATTCATTTTTATATTTCTCTTTTTCATTTAGTTTTTGGTTGTAAAAAGAAAAAAGAAGTTGAAGGAGTAACATGCTTACCTATACCTGTATCCTTACAGACACAGTTACAGCTAACCATTAACAGCAACTAATCAATCCACTATCCATATTGTGTACTTCGTACCCAACACGGACACTGTATTGAACTTGCTGTTTTTGATTTGTTTATTTTTAATACCAATTAAAATAGAATTTAATAAATTATAGGTACTTCATAATTATGAAAAAGATAGTTTTTTTAACTGTATTCTTATTACTTTCTCAAAAATCTCTAGCTAACAAAGAAAGTGATATTCGTTATTGCAATGTGGTTACTACTGTAGCTGAAGTAGCTATAACCCAAAGAATGATTAACATAGATATTGAAGAAACTCCTATATGGGTTGAAAATTTTGAAGATAAAGAATTACAAAGATACTTAAAGCATGAAAGTATTAAAGAAATGGTAGATTGGGTTATTGCTGAAGCATACAAAGAGCCAATAGTTAAAGGAGAAGAAAATATAAGGGATCACTTTTCTAATTTTGTAGAGGGTATTCAACGTACATGTTTAGATCCTAGCTTTAGACCTGAAGATAAAAAGTTAGAGATCAGTAAATAGCCTATGTAGAATAGGTATTCTTATTACTTAAAGTTATAGAAAGATTGACAAGAATAAAAAAATATGATATAAAGATCATCTTTCTATAAATAATATTTATATGAAAGCGACATCAAAAAATAATAAATAAAATCATAATTTAAGAGAAAAATATGTATTCAGTATTCATCATTACCAACAAAAAGAAATTTGTATTAGCAACTTATAACGACTTTAACCCTGAACTGTCAGATCTGACCAAGCTACAACTTATCCTAAATGGACCAACTATCCCCTTCTCTGTATCTGAGCAGTACTTTAAAACTCCTGAAGACTTTGAGATCCGTACTTTTAAATCTGGTATCAGCAATGCTTTAGAAGCCAGCTTAGAAGTTAATAGCATCAACTTAGTCAAAGCTAACCCTCAAACTACAGCAGATGGTCATGTCCCTGTCCTTCCAAAAACAAGAAAGCCACGTACTAAAAAAGCCCAACAATCAGAGACTGAGGGCTAATCTAGCTTACATATTCTTATAAATGTTGTCCCGTCTATCAACGTCAAGGACTAATATCACTACCCTGTCGTCAATAACTTGGTACACCAATCTATATCCTGCGGACCTAAGCTTTATCTTGTATAGATCATTAGATCCTCGCAGCTTATTTTTAGGTATCTTTGGATTCTCTAAGATAGCTTCCAACTTATTAATAAATTGTTCAGCTATTTGAGGATTTAATTTATCAAACTTCTTCAGAGCTGCTTTTGCGAACTCTAGCTCGTAACTCATTAATAGATACCTTTACTGTTTCTTTAGTATCGACTTGTTCAGCTAGCTTCAGAAGCTCTCGATCTTCAATTAAGTCCATCATTTCTTGATATAGATCAGCAGGAACGCAGTAAAAAGCAGGAGTATTCCTATTCAGAATAGCTACAGCTTCACCGAATCCATCGCTAACGACTTTCATTGGATTCTCTTTGAGCTTAGAAACACTAGCCGTAAAGCGACTGTGGATAATATTATTCATAGTGGTTTGCTCAGTAGATGTGTCCTACATCAATTTGTAGCCAATTGACTAGAACTGCTCCTAGATAATTAAACAGATGCTACAAAACTAAATATAATATAATGAATTAAAAGACCAATTACAAGACCTGTTAAAAGGTCTCTAAAGAGATCATGAAAACAATAAAAATTAAAGGCTGCAAACGACAGTCCTTTCTAGACCAAGCTGTACTGAATGGTGGTCAACCAATCTTCTACTTAATACGATGCTGGAGCAAAGAAGAGACGTTTTATAAGCTCGGCATAACAATGAACAACATTCTGACTAGATACGGTACAGTCCGCTCAATGCCATACGAATGGGAGATTCTATTAGAGCTACCTGATACACCACAAGCAGTATATGACATGGAAGTACAGTTCAAAACAGAAATGAATGAGTATCACTATAAGCCTAAAATCTCATTCAACGGCTCAACAACAGAATGCTATACTGAGTTATCAGAAGCTTTACAACAACTTATAAAATGAAATTAAGAATCACCCTACTCACAGTATTAGCAATTACTTCAACTGTCACATTCGCAGATAATAGAAGTGGATCAACTATAATTTTAGAGAGTGAGAATTTTTCATCTGCGAAAGATAGAAGTAAATTAACTCAAACTTTAGCGAATGGAACATTTAAAGAAGATTCAAGCATACCAGTACGAACATCTTCACAGTCACGAAATAAATCACTTTCATCTTCAATGATAAAGAATGGAATATTTATGTATAACAATGTACTGCCAGACTATTATCATGAGCCTATAAAAGTGAATGATCCTTATGATTTTGCATACATAGATCTTTTATATGCAAAATTAGGAGGGGCTCAGGCAGCTATTGGTTGGTATCAAAGACAATATGAAAAAAATCAGCCACAAGATGAATTATTTAAGAATTTTACAATTTGTCAGGAAGCTCAAGATATTCAAGAACAAATAGCTTTCTATGCTAATAATGTACCTGTCATTAATGCCTCTAATAAAGTTTCGAAAGTTAAGTTTGATGTACAAGAACGCACCAACGAATTGAATAAGAACATTGAAAAAATGCTTCAACCTTTAGGTAATAGGAAATGCACAGACATTCAACAAGAATTATTGAAAAAGGTTAATTAGAAAATCTGAATTACTAAGTTCATTCTTGTTAACCATTTGCATAGTTTTCAGTCATACAAATATTGGA
>NZ_VPAK01000026.1:0-42325 GCF_013419295.1 Acinetobacter sp. YH12094 | reverse complement strand
AAGCCTGCCGCCAGCGTTCAATCTGAGCCATGATCAAACTCTTCAGTTTAAAATCAATAGTACATATAGTGTACCAATCTTGGCTCATCAATTACTGACAAAAATTTGCTCAAATAAACTTCGAGTATTTTCTACCATTAATCAATGAAAATAATTTCGATCGATCAATCAGTAAAAATCCACACAAGTTGTTCTTCATAATCTCTTAATGATCTTTCTAACATCTCGTCAATGCTAGAAGCTGAACTTCGATAAACTTAACAATTCAACGCTTCGCGTTTCGTTCGTTTCCGTCTATCTCGTCGGTATGGTGCTCATTATAGGGCAATTTCTTACACGTGCAAGTGCTTTTCACTCACAAAGAACACGAGTGTTTTATTTTTATGCACCATTATGGTTCAAAAAACACACTTTATTCACATAAATACATGATATTTATTACAAATATCATGTAAAATATTTTTCCTATTTTGTGTGCTTAGTTTTTTACAGGTGCTGCTTTAATCACCACACTCTGTATAACCACTGGGTTTACAGGGACATTTTGGTGCATTCCATAGTTCGCAGTTGGAACTTTTACGATTTTATCGACGATATCCATCCCTTTAGTGACCTTACCAAAAACAGCATATCCCGCATTCATTGCACTTTTATTGAGAAAGTCATTGTCTGCAACATTAATAAAGAACTGACTACTTGCTGAATCAGGATGATTCATCCGTGCCATTGCCAATGTGCCGCGCTTATTGCTCAAGCCATTACTTGATTCATTCTTAATAGCCGCTTTTGTTGGCTTCTCCTGCATTTTGACATCCATGCCCCCACCCTGAACCATAAATCCAGGAATCACGCGATGAAAGATCGTGCCGTTATAAAATTTTTCTTTTGCATAGCTTTCAAAGTTTTTAGCTGAGATAGGTGCCTTGTCATTGAATAGCTCAATTTCAATATTGCCTTGAGAGGTTTTCATTTCGACAATAGTATTGGCAGCAAAACTGCTTAAGCTCACACAGCCAAGTGCTGCGGTAAATAAAATCTGTTTTAACATTTGCTAACTCTTCTGGTTGATCTCGTACTTGTTATTGACTGTATATTAGTCTTTGATGATTAAAAAGTAATTATTCTGCCATTATTAAAACGAGAACAATGATGACGCAAATAATACCGTCGGACACTGCATTGACACATTTACCGCCTTGGCAACTGCGTGGCGATGCTTTTATTTTGAATTATTGGATCTCTCCGAGTTTTATCCAACAAGCGCAGATGTTCCGTTTAGCGACATCGCCTTTAGGTCGTGTGGTTCAGGTGTTATTGGTCCGATACCATGATTCACCTGTGGGCCCTTATGACGAATTGCTAATTTTAGATCACCCTTTATGGAGTAAGAAAAGGTTAAGTTCGATTCCTAAGATTTATGTTTCGACAGATATCTCTGTCATTCATGGTCAAAAACTCTGGGGTATTCCTAAAGAGTTGGCAAAGTTTGAATGGCAACAACATGACAATGAAGTGGTCTGTACTATAGAAGTTGAACAACACAAAATGCAGATCCGTTTAAAAAAATCACGTTCACAGCGTTCTTTCTATATTAATAGTCATCATATCCCTGCAGCGATGTTGCAAATCAGACAAGCGTGGGAAGGTAAGCGTTATCAATTTTCACCGAAGTTTCGTGGACGGCTCTCTAAACTGAAACAGGTAGAATGGCACAACACACAGGACATTTTTCCAAATTTTTCTGAAGCACGATTATTGCAAAGCTTTTATGTCCCCGAATTTAGCCTCGTTTTTCCTGCTGCAAAAATCCAAGATAAATAACCCAATAAATAAAAACCCAGTGTTTCACGTGAAACACTGGGTTTACTTTATATAAAGGAATGATTAGCTACGTTTATCCCAAAATTTACGGAACTTCGTACTGATCTCGATCACGTATTTTTTAGCTCGGTGCGAAACCGGGGTTAAATTGATAAAACCATGGGTTTGATCGGTATATTCTTGATAAAACACTTTTACCCCTTGCTGACGGAGTTTATGCGAATAAATTTCACCTTCGTCATGTAAAACGTCATGCCCTGCCGTCACGATATACGCAGGTGCGATACCTGCCAATTTTCCATAGGTCGGTGAAATTAATGGATCATCCAAGGCCACAGCATGTTGTTCTGCATATAAAGCGGTTACGACATCAATATCTTTTTCAGTCAGAACTAGACCATCTTTATACGCATAGAAAGATGGGTGGCGACTTTTGAAATCCACTACTGGGTAAATTAATAGCTGAACTTGCGGGGCAAAAACTTTCTGAGCACTGCGCTGCGCAACCGCAGTAGCAATATTGCCGCCTGCACTATCCCCTGCCACCGCAATTCGATTTTTTAGAATTTTAAACTGACGACTATTTTGATAAGTCCAAGCCAAGGCATCTTCACAGCTTTGCATTAATTGAGCTGGGCTGGCTTCTGGTGTTAAAGGATAATCAATACTTAAAACTTGTGCTTTGGCATGCACGGCCAATAAACGACAAACTTCATCATGCGTGTCTAGACCACCCACCACAAAACCACCACCGTGATAGAACACGATCATCGGTAATTTTTTATTTGGAGCAGGATGATAATGACGCGCAAACAGCGTAGCACTTTGTAAAGGTAGACGTATATCTTGCACTTGTTTCACAAAGGTCGGCTTGGTCTTGATCGACTCCATCTGTAAATCAAATAATTTACGAGACTTCACATAGTCTTCAGTCACAAAGCCTGACTTACCTTGCTTGAGTTGAGCCGCCATCATGCATTTCACCAGCGGATCTAATTCTGGAAAAATAAACGGATAATCGAGACGTTTTGCGAGGCTTTCTTTGGCAAAGTTAGGAAGACGATCAAGTAACCGAGCAGCCGTACCTTGGCCTTTATCTTTCATATTTTTAAGTGATTCATTCAATGCAAACATGCTCTATCCTTCGAATTATGCTCTTCATACTTTCTACATGATCTAGGTCAAATGTGACCATATTCACATATAAGTCTCAACATCAACATACATAGTACAGACCTAGTTAAGCTAATCTTCTTTTATAGAGTTGTCATTGACAATTTACCCAAGTTTTATGGGTTGATTATGCTAACCCATTCTCGATAAAGGATACTCACCATGGCTAAAAAGATCATCCTTCTGTCTTTTGCGACTGCTTTTTTGGCTGTAGGCTGCGTAGCATTCCCTGAAGATGGTTACTACGATGGACGTTATGATCAACGTTATGACCGCCGTTATGATAATAATGATCAACGCTATGACAATCGTTATGATCGCCGTTACGACAGTCGTTATGAACAAGACCGCCGTACATGGGAACGTCAACAACAACAACGTAATCGTTTAGAGCTTGAACGTAGAAAGCAGCAACTTGACCAGCGTAACTGGGAACAGAATCGTAAAAATCAACAAGAGTGGGATCGTCGTAAAAACGAACTCGAACGTCAACGTCTAGAACAACAGCGTAAATACTCTGAAGCTGAACGTCGTAAACGTGCTGAACAAGATCGTCAAAAAGTCAGCAAAGAGCGTCAGCGTTTAGAAGAACAGCGCCGTAAAGCTAGTCAAGATCGTAGAAAACAAACTGAGCAAGAGCGCAAAAAGAATATTCAAGATTTAAGAAAGGCATCAGATCAACAACGTAAAGCGGCTGAAGAACGTCGTCGCGCATGGGAAAATCGCCGTTAATTGATGCTTTTTGCAGATCGGTTAGAAGTAAAAAGCTCATCTACATGATGGGCTTTTTTTTGCTCGCTAAAAATCGAAAAGGTAATATAAAAAGCAATAGAAAAGAAAATAGACAGAAGAGGCATCCTATCTTCTGTCTATTCTTGACTGCCTGTTGTTACAGGTCAGAGAGCATGAAACAATCTTATTGCTGAACTGTAGGTTGTGGTGCAGATTGAACTTCAGCACCTTGAGCTGATGGATCTGCTTGAACCACAGCACCCGATTGCTCTGTTGTTACAGATGCTTCAGTTGCAGACGTTACTTGTGCGGTTTCTGGAGATTCTACAGTTTCTTGAGACGTACAACCTACCGCAGCTAAACCAAAACCTAAAACTGCAACAGCGAATAAACCAATTTTTTTCATCTTCATTATTTCCTTCATTGAATCATTAAAAGCAAAGCTCAACTTTGCCCGCGTCATAATGGAAAATAATTCTGTGAAGTTCCCACCTTCTAAGTTGTACTTTGTACGAGGCACGGTACAGCTTATGAAACGTTTTATTAATCAGGCAGTTTTCATTCATTTTGAGGCTTTACATCATTTATTTAACTCAAGTGCTTTGTTTTTTATTAATAAAATAAATATAAATAGTTTTAAATAAAGCGTGATCAGAGCTTTTGAATACAACAAAGACCAACAAAACTTGCAGCTCAGTTACTTAAGTGGCTGTTTTTATAAATTTCATGCAAAAAAAAGCCTGCTTATGAGAGAAGCAGGCCATGAAAAACACATTCGAAATAAATTCGGAAACTACAGCGATAGAATCTGAAACAAAGAATACTGTGCTGATCATTTTTTGTGAAATATTTAATAAAACTGATACTAAGAGTTTTTATGTATAAATATTAACCACTATTTTTGAGGCAAAAAAAATGCTGATTCTTGGGAAATCAGCATGGAAAAGTGTTTCTAAAATCTAGAGGTAGTCACCATATCCCTCTCTCCAGTGGATATGGTCACTTCCGATAGATAAATTATGCAAATTTTCAGGCACAAAGAGAAACCGTTAAAATTTATGATGAAAATCTATAAATCCGATCAAAATGTGATTATACATTTAAATCAATAATTTATATTTTCATAGAATTTAATTTTGCAGTCGATATTTGGCTGAAAAACCATTTTTTTGAATAAAAAACTGCATTTAATCGCTGACTTCGCTTGAATTTTTATCCCCTGCCCCGATTTCTTCTATTAATCATGAATTCAAAACGCATGGCAGTTACGCATCGATGTCGTTTGAACGCACAGCTATAAGGACTGAACATGTTTAAGAACCCATTTAAACGGAGTAAATCAATGGCGACTGAGCAAAACCAAGACGCTCAAGATCTTCAACAAGAGCAAGCAGAACAGCAAACTCAAGCTGAAAACGAGCAAGCTGAAGTTTCAGTTGAAGATTTACAAGCACAAATCACCAATTTAGAAGAAAGCTTAAAACTTGAAAAAGCACGTACTGCAAATGCCGTATATGAAGCGCAAAAAAGTGTAGAGCGTATTCAACGCGAATCTGAAAAGCATAAAGATACTGTGCTGGAAAAATTTGCAAAACAATTGCTTGAGTCAGTTGATAACCTTGAACGCGCGATTGCTGCGGCAGGTGATGAAAAATCAGGTTTATCTGAAGGTGTAGAACTTACACTGAAATCATTGCTCAGCACTTTAGAAAAATTTGGTGTGGTTGCTGTGGATACTGCAAATGGTTTCAATGCAGATCTTCACCAAGCTGTGGGCATCGATCCAAATGCCAAATCGAATGAAATCGGGACAGTATTGCAAAAAGGCTATAGCTTAAACGGTCGTCTATTACGTCCAGCTATGGTTATGGTTGGTGCATAAACCCAAATTTTCTGAGACGAATTAAAAATTTTAACCAATATTACTTGAAAATTTTTGATTGGCTCTCATATCGGATAACAAGTAAATCCCTTTTTATTTCCCTTTGAGAAAGGGAAGAGTTTGGGAATAAAAGAATTTTAGAGGAAACATCCAAATGGCGAAAATCATTGGTATTGACTTAGGTACTACAAACTCTTGCGTAGCAGTACTTGAAGGCGACAAAGTAAAAGTAATCGACAACGCTGAAGGCGCTCGTACAACTCCATCTATTATTGCGTATAAAGATGGCGAGATCCTTGTCGGTCAATCTGCTAAACGTCAAGCAGTGACTAACCCTAAAAACACTTTATTTGCAATCAAACGTTTGATCGGTCGTAAGTACCAAGACCAAGCTGTGCAAAAAGATATCGGTCTTGTACCTTACAAAATCATCAAAGCTGACAATGGCGATGCTTGGGTTGATGTAAACGACAAGAAACTTGCACCACAACAAATCTCTGCTGAAATCTTGAAAAAGATGAAAAAAACAGCTGAAGACTACCTTGGTGAAACAGTAACTGAAGCGGTAATTACTGTTCCTGCGTACTTTAACGATGCTCAACGTCAAGCAACGAAAGATGCAGGTAAAATTGCTGGTTTAGATGTTAAACGTATCATCAACGAACCAACGGCTGCTGCACTTGCGTTCGGTATGGACAAAAAAGAAGGCGACCGTAAAGTTGCGGTTTACGACTTAGGTGGTGGTACTTTCGACGTATCAATCATTGAAATCGCTGATCTTGATGGCGACCAACAAATCGAAGTATTGTCTACAAACGGTGATACATTCCTTGGTGGTGAAGACTTCGATAATGCATTAATTGAATACTTGGTTGAAGAGTTCAAGAAAGAACAAAGCGTAAACTTGAAACAAGATCCTCTTGCACTTCAACGTTTAAAAGAAGCTGCTGAAAAAGCAAAAATCGAGCTTTCTTCTTCGAATGCAACAGAAATCAACCTTCCATACATCACAGCAGATGCGACTGGTCCTAAACACTTAGTGATCAACGTGACTCGCTCTAAACTTGAAGGTTTAGTTGCTGAATTGGTTGCTCGTACAATTGAACCATGTAAGATTGCACTTAAAGATGCAGGTCTTTCAACCTCTGACATCTCTGACGTAATCTTGGTGGGTGGTCAGTCTCGTATGCCACTTGTACAACAAAAAGTACAAGAGTTCTTCGGCCGTGAGCCACGTAAAGACGTGAACCCAGATGAAGCTGTAGCGATGGGTGCTGCGATTCAAGGTGCAGTACTTTCAGGTGATAAAACTGACGTACTTCTTCTTGACGTAACTCCGCTTACACTTGGTATTGAAACAATGGGTGGCGTGTTAACAGCGATCATTGAGAAAAACACCACGATTCCTGCGAAGAAATCTCAAGTGTTCTCAACTGCTGCAGACAACCAACCAGCTGTAGACATTTCAGTTTACCAAGGTGAACGTAAAATGGCTCAACAAAACAAATTGTTGGGTAACTTCCAATTGGGCGATATTCCACCTGCTCCACGTGGTGTACCACAAATTGAAGTATCATTTGACATCAACGCTGATGGTATCTTGAAAGTATCTGCAAAAGATAAGAGCACAGGTAAAGAGCAATCAATTCAAATTAAAGCTAACTCTGGTTTGAGCGATGCTGAAATTGAAGCGATGATCAAAGATGCTGAAGCGAATGCTGAAGAAGATCGTAAATTTGAAGAATTAGCGAAAGCACGTAACGAAGCTGATGCACTTGTTTCTTCTGCTCAAAAAGCAGTAAAAGATCTTGGTGAACAGGTAACTGCTGATGAGAAATCTGCAATCGATGCTGCTGTAGCTGAGCTCGAAGCAGCGACTAAAGAAAACGATGTAGATGCAATCAAAGCGAAAACTGAAGCACTTCAAAACATCATTATGCCGATCACTCAACGTGCTTATGAAGCTGCACAAGGTCAAGGCGGTGCTGAAGGTTTTGATCCTAACGCTTTCCAAGGCGCTGAAGGTCAAGCTCAAAAAGCAGATGACGGCGTTGTAGATGCTGAGTTCACTGAAGTGAAAGATGACAAAAAATAATTTGTCGCTTTAACTGAGTCTTTCAAAGCTCAAAAAGACCGCGCGAAAGCGCGGTTTTTTTTGTGGATGATTTTATCTGCATCAGGCAATATTCAAATAACACGCAAACGTTCAAACAGCCACATTCTTCTCGACTCACTATCAATCTAAACTTAGATTTGCATAGCGCTAAATTTCAGTTAAATTAATGCAAAATAATCAAGTTTTGCGACGCTATGCGTTTGATTTTAATTATTGTTGTCATCGTTTTGAGTACTTGGTGGATCTATCAAACCAAGCAGCATCCTCAACTGAAATTTAATTCAATTTCAGATCGACTTTTACACCCTCTCGATACCCGACTGCGTTATCGGGTTGCTGATGTAGATCCGCGTTTTGGATTAAGCCAGCAACAAGTCATTCAACTTAGCCAAGAAGCCGCAGAGATATGGCATAAAGGGACACTCAAACCGTTATTTATCTATGACCCAGATGCACAACTGGCGATCCATCTAATTTATGATGACCGCCAAGAACAATACAATGCCTATAAGCAAGTCCAAAAGACCTTAGCCGCAGATAAAGCCCGTAATGATTTATATGCCGAGAACTTAGCAAATTCGAGAAAAGGTCTGGAGATGAATGAGCAACAGCTCCGATCAAAACAAGCCATGATCCGTGCTGAAATAGTACAACTGTCGCAAGAACGTATGGGTTGGAGCCGAATCGAGCATGCGCAAGGCCCCAATATGCAACGCGTTGAAAAAGAACTTGCGCAAGTCAAAGCACAAGCGATGCAATTAGACCAAGAAATAGATCGATTTAATCAGCAAAATGATCAATTTAACCAACAAGTCTCAAGTTATAACCAGCAAATCGATCAATATAATGCGGGCGTGATACAAGCCAGTCAGCGCTTTCCTGCACGAGAGTTTCATAAAGGTGTCTTTATGGGCGATCAGATTCAGATTTATCAATTTGATGCCGAAGATGATTTACGCCTCACCCTTGCCCACGAACTCGGACATGCTCTCGGCTTATCTCACCATAATGACCCTACTGCATTAATGTACCCAATCTTGGGCGCGCAACAATTAGAAAACTTTAAACTGATGCCAGCAGACCAAAGCTTACTGTATTATCGCTAGTGTGCCCTGATCATAAAAAACCATACAATTTATAAGGATATTGCAGGATTCACCAACAAAAATCAGCATTTCATGTTATTGTTGATATGCAATAATTTCCTTATATCAATGACATCTTCCGTGGAGAGCAATGTGAGTTACTACCATATCTTAATTGAAGTGAATGACCACATCAGCACGATTGAACAAACCCGTGATATTGAACTTTTTGATATTACCGAAATTCAACCTTATCTCCATGCAGTACTTTTACCATTTTTTAATGAGCAACTCATCGAACTCGAAGACGAAAATCTTGAGTTTAAAGATGTCTTGCATTTACAAGTCAAACAAACCCTATTGCCGATCCGTGACCTCATCGAAGAAGAACAACGCCTGCTTCCGAGTGATACCGATATCACCATTACGGCTTATGAAATTTTTAATAATTATCAATTGAGTCAAGACGTGACCACAGTGATTTTAGATCTGTTAGAAGCGCTAAAATTTGAAGCCTAATATCGATTTTAAACATTAAAAAAGCCCTCAAAATGAGGGCTTTTTTATGGCTCAATTCATCATCGTGATTAGATCGAGAATGAAGATCCACATCCACACGTGGTTGTCGCATTCGGGTTTTGTACCACAAAACGAGAACCCTCTAAACCTTCAATATAGTCGACTGTTGAACCAACTAAATATTGATAACTAAGTGAATCCACCAACATTTTCACGTCTTCATTGATAAATTCAGCATCATCTTCGTTTTGGCTTTCTGCAAAATTAAATCCATATGAGAAACCTGAACAACCACCACCAGTCACATATACACGTAACATGAGGTCTTGATTACCTTCACTGTCACGCAATTGGCGTACTTTATTGGCAGCATTGTCAGTCAGCACAAGTGCTTGAGCATTCATGATGGATTCCTCTGAGTCATTGGGGTGTCTTTAAAAAGAAAAGACCATGTTTCAAGTATAACATACTCAATATATGGTCAGTCTTCACAGTTTAAAGTTAAATCAGAGTATTTTTCTCAAGATTCATTTAAAACTTATTTATAGTTTTCGTCCTGTAATGCACATTCGAAGTTTTTCGGGTCTTGTTTACAGCGGAATTGCCATAATAATTTCATCATTCGCTTGTCGTAGATATCACGTTTAGTCAAATCAATACGCGCTTCACGCATCATTTTTTGATAGCCAGCTTTGTCTGCCGTTGGAACATCCATCCAATATTTAGCTGGGATTTCTGACTTCATTTTGCCTAATATCGTGAATGCACGAGGTAATTGTGTTTTGACCCAATCACGTGATTTTTGCCCATATCCCGCTGGGAATTTATCTGGGCGAATAATGATATTACCCGTCACTTGTAAAATTGGATAATTAACAATTGCACCTTTACTACCTAAACCTTTATGTAACTCCAAGGGTTTAAACACCGCTGCAGGTGCACCAATAATATCCACCTGACCATTGTTAAATTTAGAGCCAAAATTGGTCACGTCAGCACTGACCGCTTGAGCCCCCACCTGTTGCACCATAATTTTCTGCGCTTCATCATAATCAAGCACCGCAATTTTTTTACCTGCTGCTTTAGCGACAGTATTGATACTACGGTCATTCACCAACAGGTAGGCATCACCTACAGGAATCACACCTACCACTTCATATTTACTATTGACCATGCTCTTTGCAAACGTTGGACTCGCAAGGCCTTGCATCACTTTAACCGCAAGTTTCAAATCTGGAATTGCACCAATCGCATCTAAAGAACCGGTAAAATTATTAAATTGACGACCACGCATACCTGTGACACTGATCCCATCACATTTACCGGCTTTAAAATCTTCCGCAATCACCGCTTCATTTTGACTGACGCGGAGCTCAATGTCTGCGCCCCAGTTTTTTGCCGCCAATTGGTAATCTCTCATCAGGGTAAAAACATCACCATTTTTACCCACCAAATCAAATACACACACCACTTGCTTTGCTTGAGCTACGCCATTCACCGCCATTAACGCAGCAGCAATACTCAATGCCTTTGTCCATTGTTTCATACTGACTTTCCTTGTTTTTTACTGTTTTTGTTTTAACCATTTTTTGATTTTTGGGTCATGCGGAGTATGATTAAATATACTCACAGCCCTCGATTTCAATTTAGATTACCTGAATATTTTGCTGACTCAATGGCGAAAATGACCTGTGCATTTGCGAAAAAAAGCCCGGATAAATCCAGGCTTTTTTCTTTAAATATCAGTTTATTCGCCGCTAAGTGAACATTCAAAATTGGCTTTATCGACAGAACAACGTGCCTTTTTCAATACTGACATCATGCCCGCATCATAAATGCCACGTTTCGTCATATCCATACGACCTTCACGCAATAATTTTTGATATTTGGTTTTATCTTCTGCACTTAAGTTAAGTTTATATTTCGCAGGAATACCCGCCTCTAAACGGTTAATCATCGCAATACTCTTCGGTAAATGTTTCACAAACCAATCACGAGATTTTTGACCAAAGCCTGCTGGGAACTGATCAGGACGAATAATAAAGTCCGCGGTCACTTGTAAAACTGGGAAGTTAAACATCGCACCATTGGTACCTAAACCCTTATAAATCTCTAATGGTTTGTAGGCATACGCAGGCGCACCCACCATATCGACCTGACCATTATTAAACTTCGCCACAAAGTTAGATACATCTGAAACCACAGCTTGAGCGCCGACACGTTGCACCATAATTTTTTGTGCTTCGTCATAGCCTAATACTGCAAACTTTTTACCTGCTGCTTTTTCAATTGAGTCAATTTTTTTGTCTTTGACAAAGATGAATGCTGAACCCAGTGGAGCAATACCCGCCACTTCGTATTTCTTACCACCTAGGTTGCTGACCATTTTTGCAGCATTACGTTGGTCTAATGCAAAGGTAATCGCACGTTGCGCAATTGCATTGCTCGGTGCGCCACCAAGCGCATCAATCGAACCTGCAAATTTATTGTATTGACGAGCACGCATTGCCGTCATAAATACGCCATCACATTTACCCGCTTTAAAATCATTGTCGGCTACTGCTTCATCTTGACGCGGAATTAAGTTAATTTCAGCACCCCAGCCTTTTGCTGCAAGCGCCCATTCCTGAGCCATTTGGTATGACTCACCTGACTTACCCAGTAAGTCAAATACACAGATATCTACTTTTGCTGCCTGAGCTGAACCAGCAAAGCCAATTGCAGCAAATGTAGCCAATGATAGGAGGGTTTTTTTCATTCTATTTTCCTTTCAAATCTTTTTATGGTTCAGAGGTGTCCTTACACAACGCCGATATTAAGCAAGTTAATTTAAAAAAAATAGAGCATTTACTCCATTTATTTATGTCATTTTGGCACATTCTGTTTTTTTGTGATTAATATCACTTTTTTATTTAAGGCAAAATTATAAATATAATCATCATGTTGTATGCAAAAAAGGCTTTTTGCATTTACAGCCTTTTTATGAAACTTTACAAAGAAATACAGAAAAAAGCTTATTCACCCGCCACTGAACACTCAAAATTGGTTCGCTCAATCGTACAACGTGCTTTTTTCAGTACCGTCATCATGGTGGAGTCGTAGATTCCTTGTTTGGTTAAATCCATCCGTCCTTCACGCAAAATTTTCTGATATTTCAACTGATCATCTTTGCTGAGATTCATCTTATATTTGGCAGGAATTTCAGCTTCCATGCGTTTTACCATGGCAAAACTTTTCGGTAATTGTTTAACGAACCATTGCCGAGAGGGTTCAGCAAAACCATCTGGGAATTTATTGTTACGAATAATCAGGTCTGCCGTGACATTCACCACAGGAAAATTAACCATCGCCCCAGTAGTGCCTAAGCCTTTTGAAATTTCGAGTGGCTTAAAGGCATAAGCCGGCGCAGCCACAATTTCAACTTCGGCCTGATTAAATTTGCGAATAAAATTGGAAATTTCCGACATGACTGGCACAGCGCCGACACGGTCGACCATCTCTTTTTGCGCATAGTCATAATGCAAAATGGCAAATTTTTTACCTTCAGCTTTTTCTAAATTATTGATATTGCGATCACGGACAAAAATATAGGCTGAACCAATTTACCCAATCCCTGCCACTTCATAACTATCTTTACCTGAATTGGTAATCAGTCGCTTACTGTTCCGCTTATCTAAGACATAGGTAATGGCTTTTTGTGCGATGGTATTGTTCGGTACACCGCCAATGGCATCAATCGAACCAGCAAATTTGTTATACGCACGTGCCCGCATCGAGGTCATATAAAATGCGTCACATTTCCCTTCTTTAAAATCTTTATCGACTTTGGATTCATCTTGATATGAAATCAGTTGAACTTGTGCTCCCCATGCCTTACTGGCTAGAGACCACTCTTCCATTAGCTTATAAGATTCCCCTGCTTTTCCAAGTAAATCGAACACACAGACCTTCTGATTGGCATAGCTTTGTGCAGACATCACACCTGAAAGAAGCGATAAAATTAAAATCCCTTTTCTCATTTCTTATATTCCCAATATGTTTTATTAATCCATTTAAAACAACAACTTGAAATATTTTTTTAATACTAAAGCCCATTCAATATACCTAAATACGTGGAATCTGTCACATTTTTTCAGATGGTTGCGATGCTTTGTTTTTTCTTTTGCAAAGCCATCCATTAGAATAGCCTCACATTCTTCTTGTTTAGTTAGTTCCATGATTCAGTTAGACCAACTTTCCATTCGTCGCGGTGGGCGTGTTTTATTTCAAAAAGCATCTATGCAATTGCATCCAGGCTGGAAAATCGGCTTAACCGGTGTAAATGGTGCAGGTAAATCGACTCTTTTTTCTGCACTTTTAGGTGGAATGGAATCTGATGGTGGTTCATTAACTCGTCCTGCGGTATGGACCGTCGCGCATATGGCGCAAGAAATCAAAGCGCTCGATATGAAAGCGATTGATTTCGTTCTTTCAGGCGATGAAGAATATTGGGAAATACAACATAAACTTGAACATCCAGAACAATTAGACAATGAAGCGCTGGCACACTTATATGGCCGATTTGATGAAATCCATGGCTATACAGCTCCATCAAAAGCCTCACAACTGATGGCCGGCCTGGGTTTCTTTGAACATCAGTCCCAACTCAATGTTTCAAGCTTTTCTGGTGGTTGGCGTATGCGTTTAAACCTTGCGCGTACCCTGATGAGCCGTTCTGACCTCTTATTACTCGATGAACCAACCAACCACTTAGACTTAGATGCGATTTTGTGGTTAGAAGATTGGTTAAAAGCTTATGAAGGCACACTGATCTTAATTTCACATGACCGTGATTTCTTAGATGCGGTGACTGATCATATTTTACATATCGAAAATCAAGAGCTGACGCTTTACACCGGCAACTATTCGACCTTTGAACGCACCCGTTCTGAGCGCTTGGCACAACAGCAACAAGCCTATGAAAAACAACTCGAAACCCGTGCGCATCTCCAAAAATTTATTGACCGTTTTAAAGCCAAAGCCACTAAAGCTAAGCAGGCGCAAAGCCGTATTAAGCAATTAGAACGCATGCAAGAACTTTCTGCCGCACATGTCGATACGCCATTTACCTTTAGTTTCCGTGAGCCAACCAAAATGAGCTCACCACTGTTACAAATGGAACATGTCGATATTGGCTATGGTGACAAACTGATTGCCACCAATGTGAATTTACAGATTACCCCAAACAGTCGTATTGGTTTACTGGGAATGAATGGTGCAGGTAAATCAACCTTAATTAAATCCTTGGTTGGAGACCTTCCCTTATTACAAGGGACACGCAAAGCCTCGGAACTGTTGAATATTGGCTATTTTGCGCAGCATCAAATGGATGCTTTAGATGGCAATGCCAGCCCTATGTTGCAATTATCTCGAATTGCTGACAAAAAAATCAGTGAAGCTGCATTACGTTCATTCTTAGGTAGCTTTGGTTTTAGTGGCGAACGCATGGATACGCCAAGTGAAGGCTTTTCAGGCGGTGAACGAGCACGATTGGCTTTGGCTTTGATTGTTTGGCAGCGCCCCAATGTTTTAATTCTAGATGAACCGACCAACCATTTAGACCTTGATATGCGTCATGCCCTGACTATGGCATTACAAGACTTTGAAGGCGCTGTGGTTTTGGTTTCGCATGAACGTCAATTGATTGCTAGTGTTTGTGACGAATTATTGTTGGTACATCATGGAAAATGTCGTGAATTTGATGGCGACCTTGTGGCTTATGCCGATTGGCTGCGTCAAGCACGGATTGACATGATGAAAAATAGCCAACAAGCCCCTACTACCATCAAATCTCAAGTTGAAACTAAACAGACGATTTCTAAAGTCGATAAAGAAGCGCAACGTAAAGAAGCTGCACGTCAGCGTGAATTGACCCGCCCGATTCGTAAAAACATTGAAAAAAATGAAGCGCAAATCAGCAAAATTCAGCCACGCTTAAACGAAATCGAGGAATTATTGGCAGACAGTGCTTTATATGAAGCCAGTCGTAAAGATGACTTACTCAAACTAATGAATGAGCAAACAGAATTAAAAGCCAAACTTGAATCTGTCGAAGAGCAAATGCTTGAATTAATGATGGAATTAGAAGAAATGGAAAGTAGTTTTGAAGCTTAATTTAAAAAGCAAAACCCTAGATCTGCATTATTAAGAAAACCTAACTTAAGCTCAAAAAATCAATCGCCGTGAAGTTTAAATGTTCCACGGCGATTTTTTATTTATACTTCACAATAATAATCACACTATAAATCTAAAAAATATTTAAAAAATCGAATGTTCATATCCAACTGGTTATTGCATCGTTAGGCATTTCTATTCGGAAAGAATCTAAAAATTCAGCGATAGCTATTACCCTAATTTTGTAAATGAATTCAAAAAATATACTTCACATCAAACTCATTGCCGCAGTTACCCACAAAAGCCATTTTTAAATTCAAATCTTAGTTTTAAATTCATTTTTATTTTTTAAATTCAAAATATCGAACCACCTTTTTATGGATAAATATTTTTAAATGATGTTATCCACAATTATAAATGACTTTGATGTTGAACACTATTAAATGTGAAAATTCACAAAACTTATCCACATTTGCAAGATGGATGCATTTTATCTCCACTCACGACATCAATTTAAACTTTTTATTGTTTAAGATAAGGCAGAAGGATGGGTTTTTGCCTTTAAAAAACGTAATTCTTGTATTTTCCAGGTCTGATCAAAATGCCAGATTTCCTGTATTTGCTGCTGTGTTTCAGCTAAACCAATTAAAATTTTGCACTCAGTTTGGTCACGATTAAACTCATAATCTTCAAATTCTACGTCTGGTTTTTGTGGTTTCCAAACCCCATTTTTCACTGCATGTGCAATACGTTCATAGCGGACATAATTACTTTCGACACGCCCGTCTTGCTCATAAACCACCTTAAAGTGCTCATCTTCGTATTCGGCTAAAACAGTATAATTTCCGGTAAAAAATGCATTTACCCAGATGTCACGAATGTGTTCAAGTTGATTGTCCATCATATATAGACCTCTTATTTTTAGCTGCTAAGTTCAAATTGATTTGAGCTTAGCATCAGAATAAGTCAATTTAATAAAACACAAATTGGCGATTTAATATTCAATTTTATTTAAGATAGCACAAAAAAAAGCACTCCGAAGAGTGCTTTTTTGAATGATTCTGTAATCAGAATTTAGGCATCAATATCCGCATTTAACGCATTTTCTTCAATGAAAGCACGACGTGGTTCCACATCATCACCCATCAAGCAAGAGAACATACGATCAGCTTCAATCGCATCCTGTACCGTTACTTGCAGCATGTTACGGTTCTCAGGATCCATTGTAGTTTCCCAAAGCTGTTCAGCATTCATCTCACCCAAACCTTTATAGCGCTGAATCATCATGCCACGGCGTGAGTCTTGTAAGATGTTTTGCCAAACCTGATGGAAGCTGCTCACTGGAATTTTGCGCTCGCCTTTTTGTAGGTAAGCACCTTCTTCCAATAAGGTGAACCAACTCTTCGAATTTTTGAGTAAACGCGCATATTCACCTGAACCCAATAGACCTGAATCTAACAAGTATTGGTGCGGTAAATTATGAACATAGATGGTAATACGCGGGAAATAGGTCGCTGACTTATTGCCTTCAGTATCTTCATGCTCAAACGTTTCTAAGCTTAATTCAGGACGTAGGCTAGGTTGAGTTTTCTCAATATTGGCACGTAGTTGCTCACCCCAAGTCTGTACATAGTCTTGGTTATTTGCTTGATCTAACTTAAAGCCTTCTACTGCCAATAAACCATCCAACACACTTGCAGGATAACGTACAGTCAGACGATGCAAGCTCTTTTGAGAGGTTTGATAATCCGCAATCACGCCAGCTAAAGCCTCACCACGAATGGCAGGTGCTTCTGCACTGATGTGTAATTCAAGCTCATCAATTGCATTTGAAATCAGGTACGTCTCAAGCGCATCATTATCTTTGATGTACTGTTCTTGCTTGCCTTTTTTCAGCTTATACAACGGTGGCTGTGCAATATAAATATATCCACGTTCCACAAGTTCTGGCATTTGACGGAAGAAGAAGGTCAACAATAGCGTACGAATGTGCGAACCATCGACGTCAGCATCGGTCATGATGATGATTTTGTGATAACGCAGTTTATCTGGGTTGTACTCCTCACGGCCAATACCACAGCCTAAAGCAGTAATCAACGTTCCCACTTCTTGAGAAGAAATCATCTTGTCAAAACGTGCACGTTCCACGTTGAGGATTTTACCTTTCAGCGGCAAAATCGCTTGCATCTTACGGTTACGGCCCTGTTTAGCTGAACCGCCCGCAGAGTCACCTTCGACTAAGTAAAGTTCAGACAATGCAGGATCTTTTTCCTGACAATCGGCCAATTTACCTGGCAGGCCTGCAATATCAAGCGCACTCTTACGACGTGTCATTTCACGTGCTTTACGCGCTGCATCACGCGCACGTGCTGCATCAATAATTTTGCCTGCAATCGATTTAGCAGCTTGTGGGTTCTCTAAAAGATATTCAGAGAACGATTTATTCATGGCTTGCTCAACCGCAGTTTTCACTTCGCTCGACACCAATTTTTCTTTGGTTTGCGAAGAGAATTTTGGATCAGGCACTTTCACCGAAACAATTGCAGTTAAACCTTCACGGGCATCATCACCAGAAACCGCCACTTTCTCTTTTTTGAGTAGGTTTTCGCTTTCCATGTAGCTGTTTAAGCCACGGGTTAATGCAGCTCGGAAACCCGCTAAATGCGTACCACCATCTTTTTGTGGAATGTTGTTGGTAAAGCAACGAACATTTTCCTGATAAGAATCGTTCCACTGCAATGCAACTTCCACACCAATGCCGTTATCCGCTTGAGTAGTGAAGTGGAAGATCTCGTTCAGATGGGTTTTGCCTTGGTTGATATATTTTACAAACTCAGACAAACCACCTTCATAATCATAAACGTGCTCTAAATTGATACGTTCATCACGTAGGACAATTCGTACACCTGCATTCAGGAACGATAATTCACGTAAACGACGTGCCAAAATATCGACATTAAAAATCGTTTGACTGAAGGTTTCAGCACTTGGCCAGAAACGTACACGTGTACCGGTACGATCTGTCTCACCCACCACTTTTAATGGATACACGGAATCACCGTGTTTATATTCTTGCTGGTGGATTTGACCCGCACGATGAATGGTTAATTCGAGCTTGCTTGAAAGCGCATTCACCACGGATACACCTACACCGTGTAGACCGCCTGAAACTTTATAGCTGTTATCGTCAAATTTACCGCCCGCATGCAGAATCGTCAAAATCACTTCTGCAGCAGAAACACCTTCTTCTGGGTGAATGTCGGTAGGAATACCACGACCGTTATCCGATACGCTTACAGATTCATCTTCATGAATGGTTACATTGATCTCGTCACAATGACCTGCCAACGCTTCATCAATTGAGTTATCGACAACTTCAAACACCATGTGGTGTAGGCCAGTACCATCGTCAGTATCACCAATATACATGCCCGGACGCTTACGTACAGCGTCTAGACCACGTAATACTTTGATGCTAGAGGAATCATAAGCTTTTTCTATGGTTTGTTCTGTTTGAGAAGCAGCTTGATCTTCTGAACTCATGGTTTCTCCCTAGTGAAAAATAGGTCTATCCAAAGGTGGTATTTCATTGCACAACAGCCTGCACCGTACCATTTTCAACTTTGAATAATTGATAAGAAATAGATAAATCATGTAAGTGTTTTTGCACTGAATCATGGTCTAAAGTGGTAATAAAAACTTGACTACCAAGATGGCTTAAACGCTCAATTAAACGCTGTTGTGCGGTTAAATCTAATTCTGCTGTCAGATCATCTAATAATACCACAGTTTCCTTATTACAAGCATGTAGCATTGCAATCTGTGACAGTTTTAACGCCATGATCAATAACTTTTTTTGCCCACGAGAGAGCACAACATCTGCATCCCCCATAGCGGTTTTTAACCTTAAATCTGCACGGTGCGGACCATACTCAGTATAGCCACGTTCGCAGTCTTTAAAGTGCTGATTGGTCAGATCATTCAGCAGTCCTGTTTCAGCATGAAAGCCTGCACTATATTCCAATGTCACTGTTAAATGCGGCAATAATGCTTGGAGATCTTGTTGGAAATATCGCGTCCACTGTTCCACCACATTACTGCGCAGACTATGTAATATCTCACCATAATCACTGAGCATTTTGTTCCACGGTTCTAGGTCAGACAAACTCAAATGACGTCGTGATTTCAGCAAACTATTCCGCTGTTTTAATGCCCGCGCATAATATTGCCATGCATGGTAAAACTCCGGTTCCACGTGGAACATCAACCAATCTAAAAGTTGACGTCGTGGCTTCGCACCATGATCAATAATATCGGTACTTTGTGGGTCGATGAGTTGTAGTGGTAAAATCTTAGCCAACTGCCCTTGTGTCCCCACAAGGTCGCCATTGACTTTAATCACTTGCTCGCCCGACTGCATTTTTTGCATACCAATGCGGTCTGTTGCAGACTGCGCAAAGACAACAGCGTCAGGGCTATTATTTTGAATATAGTTTTTCGGAATATGGGTTCGAAAAGAACGGCCGGTTGCCAGCAAATGTACTGCTTCTAATACAGAAGTTTTGCCAGAACCATTTTGCCCATAAAAGACATTAAACGGCTGCAACCCAGAGAGTGCAACCGTCTTTAAATTTCGAACACGTTCTACATGTAAACGCGTGATATGCATAATAATTGAGACGTCAGTCCGAATTAAACACGCATTGGCATCACAACATAGGTTTGATCTTGTTGTTGTGGATCTTGTACCAATACAGATTGGTTGGCTTCTGTCATGGTCATTGCAACATCATCACCATCCAACACATTCAGAACTTCCAATAAGTACTGTGCATTGAATGACATTTCCATCGGTGCATCAGCATATTGAATCGCGAGATCTTCGATCGCTTCATCTTGTTCAGGGTTATTGGCACGAAGTTGTAAAGTGTCCGCATCAAACTTCAAGAATACGCCGCGCAATTTTTCATTACTTAAAATCGCCACACGTTGTAGTGATTGTTTAAATACATCATGTGCAATGCGCACATTTTTATCACCACCACGTGGAATCACACGGCGGTAGTCAGGGAATTTACCATCGATCAATTTTGTGGTGAAACGTACGGTAATATCACCCTGCTCTTTATCACGGCTGGCAATGGTAATCGTTACATTTAATAATTCACGACCAATCAACAACGATAATTGCTCGTCTTCAACACTCAATAGACGCTGCAATTCACCTACAGCTTTACGTGGAACAATCGCTTGCATTGCTTGTGTCGCATTCGAGCTTGCCGCTGTTTCACACATCGCCAAACGGTGACCATCGGTCGTTACTGTACGCAATTGATTTTCATCAATTTCAAGCAAAGTACCTGTCAAATAGAAACGCACATCTTGAACCGCCATGGCAAAAGATGTTTTCTCAAATAAACGCTTTAACTCACGCTGAGTCACACCGACTTGAGTGCCTTGAGTATTTTCAGTGGTTAATAATGGATAGTCTTCTGCAGGCAAAGTACCCAATACAAAACGACTGTTTCCAGATTTTAAAATACAACGTTGATCTTCAGTAATTTGCAAATCAATCAATGCCGCTGACGGTAATGATTTACAGATATCCATCAATTTACGTGCAGGAACAGTCGTCACACCTGCTTGTAAACATGCACCTTCAGTAAGTGATGTGCTTGCAACCAGTTCCACTTCAAGATCCGACCCCGTAATGGTCAAAGCTTGCTCTGTTACCTGTACTTTTACATTGGATAAAATATTTAAGGTATGGCGACGTTCAACCGCTCCTACGACATGTGATAGAACATTCAGTAAGCTTTCTTTCGCGATTTTTAAACGCACGATACATTCCTCTAAAAACTGAAGACAGACAAAATAAATTAATTTTTTAGCAGTGTACTATGCGGCAGAATATACCGCATTGCAAGAACAGAATTTGAACGAAAAGACTTAACTTTGCAGCAGACGTTGCAAGTTTTTATAGTCCTCATTGAAGATTGGATCTTCTTCACGCAGGCTTTGTACTTTTTCACAGGCATGCATCACAGTACTGTGGTCACGATTACCAAAAGCCATACCAATTTCAGGAAAACTATCCCCTGTCAGCTCACGTGCTAGCCCCATAGCCAACTGACGTGGACGTGCATAAATGCGTGTACGTTTTGGACCAATCAATTCTTTCAGTGGAATACGGAAATACTCGCTGACCACACGCTGAATATTTTCCGTGCTGATGGTGCGCGCACGAATTGCCAATACATCTTTTAACGATTCACGCACCACATCTAGATCGATTGGGGTGCCTTTAAAACGAGAAATGGCTACGACTTTATTCAGCGCACCTTCTAGTTCACGGACATTGGCAACCACTTGTTGAGCAATAAACAACGCACAATTCCGTGGAAGTTCCACCCCATTGCTTTCCGCTTTTTTCAGTAAAATTTCAATACGGGTTTCAATATCAGGCGGTTCAACACCCACCGATAAGCCCCACGAAAAACGTGAAACCAAACGTGGATCAAGTTCAGTCAGTTCTTTTGGATAACGATCTGAGGTTAAAATGATTTGCTTAGATTCATCCAATAAAGCGTTGAAGGTATAGAAAAACTCAACCAAGCTGGCCTCTTTACCCGCCAACAAATGAATATCATCCACCAATAACAAATCTAACGAACGACAGTTTTTCTTAAATTCCTCGACCTTACCTTGCTGTAACGAGCTCACAAAGTCTTGTACAAAACTTTCAGCCGTCATGTACATCACACGTGCATTCGGCTTCGCTTGCAATAATGCATTACCTACGGCTTGCATTAAATGGGTTTTACCTAAACCAGTCGGTCCATATAAAAATAACGGGTTATGCTGCGAAGCACCGGGCTGCGTCAAGACTTTACGACAGGTTTCTGCCGCCATCTGATTGGAACGGCCTTCAACAAACAAGGAAAAGGTAAATAATGGGTTAAGCTGACGCTTACGGTTATTCTTTGATGACGTCTCTTCTTTTTCTTTTTTAGGACGAGTCGGTGCCGACACTTGTGGTGTTGACTCTAAAGCTGCGGTGGTTGTTGCCGGTTGCTCAGCTGCAGATAAAATTGCACCAGGCCGTGAATCGACCAAAATCTCAACTTTACGTACCCGACCTTCAGACAACTGTTCCGCTAAAATTGAAATAAGTTCTAAATGGTGCTCTTGAATATAGCGTGTCCAATACGGATTCGGTGCATAGAGTTTTAGACTATCACCTGCATCTTCTGCCACCAGTGGGCGTATCCACATTGTATAGACATTTCCTGAAAGCTCTTGTCGCAAGCGAGTTAAGCAGTCTGTCCAAAGCATGTGAAACCCCTATTTCAGTCCATTGTACGTAAAAAAATAATTTAACCCCGCCTAAGCGGGCAGCCATTCTAACCATCTTATCCACATCTGTCATGAACAAATCAGTCGAAATCGATCAAAAAAACGCAAATTGAGTTTAAATTTAAATTTAAATCACGTGTGGATAAGTTTATCCGCAAGCTGTGGATAAATTGTAGCACAAAGTTATCCACAAACTATCAAAATTATAAAAACATCGTTATCCACAATATAATCATTTGTTTTTTAAATCTAAAAACACGTTTTCCACAGAAAATATCAACACTAATAGTAATAAATTTAAATTTTAAAATTTGAATTTATTTATAAGATCGACCCATTCTGGGGATAACTTGATGGTTAGTTTAAATTCAAATTTAAATTCATAAAAACCAATTCACAAATTTGGGATTGTGGATAAATCTGTGAGTAAACTTGAAGATAACTTAAATAATTAATATATACAATGATTTAGTTTGTGGATATTTTAATTTAAAACTTTCTGACTGATTTCTAATCCTTATATTATCTTGATATATCACAGCCTAGATTTTGAAAGAAAGCGTGTTTTTCATTGACAGCTCAAGCAATGAGCACTAAAATCGCGAACCTTTACTGAAAGATCATTTTTGGAGTTTCGATATGAAACGTACTTTCCAACCTTCTGAGTTGAAACGTAAACGCGTTCATGGTTTCCGTGCTCGCATGGCTACTAAAGCTGGCCGTCAAGTATTAGCGCGTCGTCGTGCAAAAGGTCGTCACAGCTTAACTGTTTAATTTCAGTTAAGACTGTCAAGACTTGGGTGTTATGACAACACTTTACGGCTTTAGCACAGATGTGCGAATACACTGTGCTGCCGATTATAAAAGTGTGTTCGATGGTGCGCTTTTTAAAGTGCATCAACCCCATTTCTTATTTCTAGCAAAAATCTCCGAACAGCCGAATAGCCGTTTGGGTATTGTTGTTGCTAAGAAAAAAGTGCGCCGCGCACATGAAAGAAATCGAGTAAAACGACTTGCACGCGAAAGTTTTCGCCTGCATCAACAGCAGTCTAATGTATTAGATATTGTCGTTATGCCAAAAATGGGCATAGAGGCGGTACCGAATGCAGAGTTGCATCAGCAATTACAATTTGCTTGGCAAAAATTGCAGCGCCTTGCAAATAAGCATAAAAAAATAGCTACCTCCCCACAAGCGTAGAGATGACCAATGGTTCGTTTACTGCATTGGCTCATTCGTTTCTATCAGATTGCGATTAGTCCTTTATTGGGACCACGCTGTCGTTATATTCCAACATGTTCTCAATATTCTTTGGAAGCAGTCCATCAACATGGTGCTGTACGTGGAGTGTGTCTAGCTGTTCAGCGTATTTGCCGTTGTCATCCTTGGGGCGGTTCAGGCTATGATCCTGTTCCATCAAAAGCAATTCGTTTTATTTCATTTCAGCAAATAGATTCTCAAACGCTTCACGTTGCTGTACCCTTTCGTGAACGTTTATTGAACCAAAATCACTCTAACCACTTGGGGTAATACCTATGCAACAATGGGCCAGGATTGCAATTCTAGGGGCCATGTTTGTTGTCGCATATTTGCTCATTTTGGCTTGGCAGAAAGATTATGGAAATGCGGAACAAAAACCTCAGCAAAATGCTGCGGTGGTAACGCATGAAGTATCTGCCGATTTGCCAAATGGCCAGACAGCTACGGCTGCTACTGATGTGCCGCAAGCAAATAATGCTGCTACACAACAAACAACAGATGCCACTGCACCTGTTAGTCAACAGTTAATTTCAGTACAAACTGACCTTTACCATCTTTGGATTAATCCAAAGGGTGGCGATATTGTTCGTATTGAATTACTCAATCATGACAAAAATAAAGACAGCGACGAACCGTTTGTAATGCTTGAAAGCGATGCGAAACGGACTTATGTTGCTCAGTCTGGCTTAATTGGTCTTAATGGCCCTGACAGCAATCCGAAAGGACGTCCAACCTATGAGATTGAAAAATCTTCATATACGTTGAATGACGCAAAAGCTGTGAAGGGTAAAGATGGCCAAACAGCAAAAGTTTTGTCAGTACCAATGGTTTATAAAACAGCAGATGGTGTAGAGGTTATTAAAACCTTTAACTTCACTGAAGGTGAATACCCTGTTGTCGTGAATCATAAAATCGTGAACCGCAGTGCTCAGAACTGGCAAGGTCAGATGTTTGGTCAGCTTAAACGCGACAACTCTGAAGATCCAGGTAAATCTGATCAAGGTATTTTCACTTTAGGTACATTCCTTGGTGGTGCATGGGGTTCGCCTGAAGAACATTACAACAAACTTAAATTTGCCAACTTCAATGAAGAAAAATTGAATGTTGAAGCAACTGGCGGTTGGGTTGCAATGGTTCAGCATTACTTCGTGAGTGCGTGGATTCCTGGACAGATCAAATTAACGCAAGCCAATGGTCAACCGTATGCTGCGAAACTTGAGTCACGTAAATCTACTGATGATATGAACATTATTCAGTTCACTTCACCTGCAATCAATGTTCCTGCAGGAACTGTGGCAGAAGTAGATGCAACGTTCTATTCAGGTCCAAAAATCCAATCTGAATTAAAAGAATTGGCAGTTGGTTTAAACCAAACAGTAGACTATGGTTGGTTATGGCCAATTGCGAAATTATTGTTCGTCGGTCTTGAGTTTTTCCACGGTTTAGTGGGTAACTGGGGTTGGTCAATTATTCTATTGACCATTCTGGTGAAACTGATCTTGTGGCCATTGTCGTCGAAGAGCTACCGCTCTATGGCGAAAATGCGTGTGATTGCACCTGAAATGCAACGCATGAAAGAAGAGTTCGGTGAAGACCGTATGCGCTTCTCGCAAGAAATGATGGCATTGTATAAACGTGAACAAGTAAACCCACTATCAGGTTGCTTGCCGTTATTGCTCCAAATGCCGATCTTCCTTGCTTTGTACTGGGTGTTAATGGAGTCCGTTGAACTACGTCATGCGCCGTGGTTAGGTTGGATTCAAGATTTATCTGCGATGGATCCGTGGTTTATTTTGCCGTTATTAATGGGCTTAACCATGTTTATTCAGCAAAGTTTGAACCCACAACCGGCTGATCCAATGCAGGCGAAAGTCTTCAAAATCATGCCAGTGATCTTTACGGTATTTATGTTGTTCTTCCCTGCGGGCCTTGTGCTTTACTGGATCTGTAACAACAGTATTACTATTCTTCAACAAGGTTTGATTAACAAATCTGTTGAAAAAGAACGTTTAAAACGTGAAGCAGCTGACTCAGCAAACTAAGCATTGCTGATGGGCTGAATAAATCCGCTTAAGATGGTAATCTTAGGCGGATTTTTCTTTATCTGTCGTTTGAAAATTTTTAGGTAAATTTTATGTTAAACCGAACCACCATCGCAGCAATTGCCACACCGCCGGGTCGTGGTGGTGTCGGCGTGATTCGCCTGTCTGGTCCCAAATCTTATGCCATTGCAGAAGCATTAACGCAGCAATCCTTACCAGAAGCACGTTTTGCTGGTTTCCGTAAGTTTTATGATGCATCGAATGAAATCATGGATGAAGGTTTGGTGATTTGCTTTCCAAATCCGCACTCGTTTACGGGTGAGGATGTTGTTGAACTTCAAGGTCATGGCGGACCGGTTATTCAAAATGCATTATTGGCACGGTTACTTGAATTGGGTGCTATTGCTGCAAAAGCGGGCGAATTTTCGATGCGTGCCTTTGAAAATGGCAAAATGGACTTGGTGCAAGCCGAGGCGATTGCCGACCTGATTGATGCTACCTCTCAAGCGGCGGCACGTTCTGCGGTACGTTCATTACAAGGTGCTTTTTCGAGCAAGGTCAATACAGTGCTAGAAAAACTTATCCATTTGCGTTTGCATGTGGAAGCAGCGATTGATTTTCCTGAAGAAGAAATCGACTTTTTGGCGGATGGTAAGATTTTGGGTTTATTGGATGAAGTGGCAAGCTCGGTCCATGCTGTGCAGCAATCTGCCCGTCAAGGTCAGTTACTACGTGAAGGTTTACAAGTGGTGATTGCTGGTAAACCCAATGCAGGTAAGTCATCGCTACTCAATGCTTTAGCGGGTGTTGAACGTGCGATTGTGACGGATATTGCGGGTACGACACGTGATGTTTTACATGAAAAAATCAGCCTCAATGGTTTGCCGATTACCTTGACCGATACTGCAGGTTTACGTGAAACCGGTGATATCGTCGAAAAAGAAGGGATTCGCCGCGCAATTAAAGAAATTGAGCAAGCTGACTTGTTACTTTTGGTCTATGACTTAAGTCAGGGCGAAGATCCACTACAATTGGCTCAAGCGTACTTTGCCGATCATATTGAACCGAAGCGGTTGATGTTGATTGGTAACAAATGCGATTTGACGGGATCTACCGCGGAAATTACCGATTTAAACGGTTTTCGACATATTAGGGTTTCGGCTAAACAAGAAACTGGCGTTCAAGCGCTTATTGATGCGATTACAGCGCATGCAGGCTTTCAACCAGAAGAAGATACCTTTATTGCTCGAACACGCCATTTAGATGCAATGAAGCGCACTCAGCGCTATCTTGCAGAAGCACGTGAGCAGTTGGTAGTTTATCATGCGGGTGAGTTGGTAGCCGAGTCTCTACGGTTGGCGCAAAATGCTTTAGGTGAAATTACGGGTGACTTTAGTGCGGATGATTTACTCGGCAAGATCTTCGGATCGTTTTGTATTGGTAAATAAATGCGCTAAAAATATGAAAAAAATCATGATTTGTTTTGCATGGATGCTTGCCGCTTGTTCTCAGGAGGAAGCGGCTTTAACTTCTGTTGATGATGTTGCAACATCAACACAGATACAAACTCAGCATCAAATGGATATAGATCCTAATCTTGCTAACGCTACTAAAGATACAAATTCTGAATTAAAAGCATATTTTATTCATGTCAAAATTTTATCTTTAGATGGCAACCATGATCCACAAACATCTGATGGTGGTGTGGTTTATTTTCATGAAACAACCGAACAGAACCCCAAAGAATCCTTTTTAAAACAATGGGAAGAAGATCCTGAAATGCAGGTTGACTATAAAAAAATGACCGCAATATCAAAAACTAAAAATTTGATTTTTTACATTCAGGATCAAATAGATGAAATTCCTCCTGAACAGGCATGGATGTATAGAGAAGAAAATTAATCGTATCTAAGGGTTTCATACTGTAAATTTCTTCATCGATAAATTTTGATACAGTAAATATAAACACAGCAAGCCGACACCAATACAAAAGCCCAGTACCCCTGTGATTAAACCAAAATGATCAGATAAATAGCCGGCTGCAATAATTGGAATAATGGTGCCTAGATATCCAATAAATAAATAGGTCGAGATCACCGCAGCACGGTTTTGATTGTTGGTCATTTGATGAACTAAGCCAAATGCGCCTAAAAGCCCCAGGCCATGCCCTACACCGACTAGAATATCGCTAATAAAAAACAATGCACTCCAGTGTTGGGTCATACATAGCGCAAGGAGCGCATAGCTCAGTATTAATACCATTAAGCCGGCATTGACACATTTTGCAGAAGGAATCGATTTCGCCATAAATTGCACGACAGCGGAAACCAGCAAGATACTTGCAATGGCACTACCACTGACCAAAGGGCCATGCCATGGGATTGCATCTTTGACGAAAGAGGGTGCGAGTGATGCAAATAAGCTAAAAGAGCCAAAGGCACAAAAGGCAGTTAGTCCGGCGATATAAAATCGTGAATGATCACGCTTTTCAGGCAATTCCAAATGTGGTGCCACTGAAAAAGGCTGTGGCTCAAAATTCGGTGTGCGAATAAAAAATAACCCTATTAGACACGCCAAACCCCCAAAGATCACAGGGATATAAGGGGTGACTAAAGGCTGTTCCGAAAATTGGGCAATCACCCCACCAATAAATGGGCCAAGTCCAAAACCAATCACGGTAATGATTGAACTCAGCTGCGGTGCATTATTTTTATGCTGTTCAGGGATGGTATAGACTAGACCAAGCATGGCTGAGGTGCTGATTAAACCCGAGGCAATGCCGATAATAAAGCGCCCGATAGATAACCACAGCGCATTACTGGCAAACACCGACAAGCTTAAACCTAAGATGATGCACGCCATACCGATTTGCAGGGTTCTTAAAAAACCAAAACTGTTACTGGCACGACCTAAAAACAGCAAGGTCGCTAGGCAACCAAACATGTAGGCAACAAAGATATAGGTGATATGACTCGGCAGCAGTCCCCAAAGTTGCTGATAAATGGGATACAGAGGACTAGCTAGCGCTGTACCAATAGTGCCCATACAGAGTGCAAGGCTCACCATGATAAACGGTCGCCAAGAGGGAGATGTGGTCATTTTAAAGTCGCAGAGGTACAGTCAATAGGGTCAATATTGTGCTGTATGAGAAAGAAGAATATATGGACTCAGTTTAATGCCGATTGTTTTCCATGGTCAAATCACAGTTGTAACGTTATCCATAGCGTTTAAGCAGTTTTACAAAATCTTCCAGTTCTGCTTCATTGATTTCAACATCTTGAGGCAATACATGATGGCGTAAATGTGCTTCGATGAGTTCATTCATTAATCCATTTACAGCACCTTTGATGGCCGCAACCTGTTGTAAAACCTCGATACACCCTGCTTCGGGTTGCTGTAAAGCCAGTTCAACCGCATTGACCTGACCTTGTAGACGTTTAACCCGATTTAAAATCTTTTTGTCCTGATGTAAATAACTCAACACTTTCTCCCGAAAATAAATATACTATGGGGGAGTATATTTAAGCATAGAACCTAATGAAAACTTCCCCATCCATCCGAATTCATCATCATCAATTTGATGAAGGTAATCCACTCGCACAAAAACGGATCTTAATTGCCACCATTTTAACGGCAGTCATGATGTTGTTAGAAGTCATTGGCGGATGGATTTTTAATTCGATGGCATTATTGGCAGATGGCTGGCATATGAGTTCACATATGTTGGCATTAGGCTTGGCCTATTTTGCCTATCGTGCGGCACGCCACTATGCCAAAGACGCTCGTTTTAGCTTTGGAACTTGGAAAATTGAAATTTTAGCGGGCTATAGCAGCGCGATATTATTGATGGTCGTTGCTGTATTTATGGCTTTTCATTCGGTGGAACGCTTATTCAACCCGGTCCAAATTCATTATAACGAAGCAATCCCTATTGCGATTTTAGGTCTGGTGGTGAATTTAATCTGTGCTTGGTTATTGCATGATGACCATCACCATCACCATCACCAGCATAGCCATGAAGAGCAGCATGATCATCATCACGACCTCAATCAGAAAGCAGCCTTCATGCATGTGGTTGCTGATGCGGTGACTTCGGTGTTGGCGATTGTGGCTTTATTTGCTGGAAAATGGATGGGCTGGGGATTTTTAGATGCGCTATTGGGGATTGTTGGTGCGGTACTTGTTGGTAAGTGGGCCATTGGGCTGATGAAAGAAACAGGACAAACATTACTGGACGCAGAAATGGATCATCCTGTCGTTGATGAGATTCGAGAGATTTTAATGCAATTACCTGTCGACGTCGATGTAACTGATTTACATGTATGGAAAGTGGGTAAAGGTCAGTTTTCATGTATTGTGGCTTTAGAAACAAGTCAGGCATTGAGTGCAGATGAAGTGCGTCAAGCGCTGTCGATTCATGAAGAAATTGTACATGTGTCTGTTGAAATTAATTCACCTGATGCAGCTTAATATGTTCCACGTGAAACGGCATGTAGCTATTGCGTAATGAACTGAAAAATGCCCAAGACTTTCACGTGTTAAGGCTTAGAATGCTGAATCAATTAAATGTTGAAGTTGTTCGGTCTATGTTGAAAAAAATATGTGCGTTGGCGTTGAGTACCACCCTTTCGACTTTTGCTTTGGCAGATGCAGCACAGGTTCAAAAGCTCTTGGCAGAAAAGCACCCCAGTTTAAAAATTGAAAATATTCAAAGTACCGAAATGCCGGGCATATATAGCGGTTTTGTTGAAGATCAAGTTTTGTATTTGAGTGAAAATGCGGATTATGTGATCGCAGGTTCTATGATTCGTTTAAAAGATCAAAAAAATCTGACCAAACAATTGATCCTCAGTCAGCAAAAAACTGAGTGGAATAAACTTCCATTACAAGATGCGATTAAAACAGTCAGGGGGAATGGGAAGCGCCAAATCGCGATCTTTTCTGACCCAAATTGCCCATATTGTAAGAAGCTTGAAGTAGAACTGGCAAAACTCAATGATGTGACCATTTATACTTTTGTCACAGCGATAAAACCACAGTCGTTGGCGCCATCGAAGCAGATTTTTTGTGAGTCAAACCCTGCTATGGCCTGGAATAATTTAATCAATAAGGGAATTCAACCGAAGTCAGCGAAAAGCTGTGCAAACCCGATTGAGCGAAATTTAAAATTAGCAAAAAGCTTAAAATTAAATGGTACACCGGGAATTGTGTTTGCTAATGGTTCGATTTTAACAGGTGCATACCCGACTGCTGAATTAGAATCAATTTTAAAAGAGATTAAATAATTTCAAGCTGTACGATGAATAAAGTACAATTAAAAAAATACCCGTCTATAGGCGGGTATTTTAATGGCGTTATAAAAAAAACTAGACACGGGTTTTTTTCGTAACGAGATTATAGATAAACAACACGATAATCGCACCAATAACGGATGCGATAAATCCAGCGGCAGAATTTTCTCCATATAGACCTAATAAACGTCCGCCATAGGTCGCAAGTAAGGAACCTGCTATCCCGAGAAGGGTGGTCATAATGAAACCCGCTTTGTCATCTCCAGGATGGATCGCACGTGCAATTAAACCAGCAATAAAACCAACAACAATCGCAACAATGAGTGACCACATAGTAACTCTCCTTTTGTTATCATGTATTTGTTTTTTACGACATGTTCAATCTTTATCTTTAATCAAAACTAAGCTGAGCTACAGCCTAAACATGCAAAAAACTGTTGTTTTTTTGTTCTGAAATAGCAAGAAAAGTAAAAAAAAAGTGGCCTTCGGCCACTCTTAAGTATCTGATCTTGCTTAGAGACCAATTTCGCCAATAAATGGAATGTGACGATATTTTTGATCATAGTCCAGACCATAACCTACGATAAATTTATCTTCGACTTCAAAACCTAAAAATTTCACTTCGAGTTCAATCTCACGACGTGAAGGCTTGCTAACCAAAGTACAAAGCTCGATTGAATTTGGATTGCGCGTCTGTAAAATTTCTAAAACTTTGCTTAAGGTATTTCCTGAATCGATAATATCTTCAACCACCAAGACATCTTTATCTTTAATGTCGCCGTCTAAGTCTTTTAAGATTTTTACATCACGAGTAGATACGGTCCCACCGCCATAACTTGAAACGGTCATGAAGTCGAGTTCATGCGGTTTTGAAATTGCGCGGCAAAGGTCAGCCATAAAAATAACAGAACCGCGTAAAAGACCGATTAACACCAACTCTTTGTCGCTGTTAGCATAGTGTGCATCAATTTTTGCGCCAAGCTCTTTCACTTTAGCTTGAATTTCTTCAGTGGAAATCAGTACGCTCATTTGAACAGACATGGGTAGATACCTAAAAAAGCAAATCAAAAAAATAAAAAAGGTGTTGACTTGCAACACCTCTAAAGATGAACCAATTTTAATACATCTGGCTCGCAGATGCATCTTTTTTGCCGTTGAAAATGTAATCAGTTTTTCTTGGAAGTGCTGTCACGCTTGAGTAAGCACAAACAAGCGACGGCAATCAGTCCAATTTTCAACGCTGTTTTTCGTCTCGGTCGAGCCGTTTTATGCTTTGACATACGCACATTGTCCAAACACATAGGTGGCATGGATATTACGATCATCACCCATCAGCATGAGGGCAAATAAAGCATCTTCCAGATTTTTGGCACGTTGTTGACGTAAGGCTTGTAAAGCCGTGGCATTTAAATCGAGCACCACAAAATCTGCTTCTTTGCCTAAATCAAAGTTTCCAAGTTTGTCCTGTAGGTCTAAGGCTTTTGCTCCCCCTAACGTGGCATGGTACAGCGCTTCAAATGCGGACAGTTTATCGCCTTGAAGTTGTTGAACTTTGTAGGCTTCATTGATGGTTTGTAGTTGGTTAAATGAGGTGCCTGCACCAATGTCTGTGCCTAAGCCGACTTTCACCTGTTTTTCCCATGTTTTCTTTAATGGAAATAAACCACTGCCTAAGAACAAATTCGAGGTTGGACAAAACGCAATGGCAGAGTTGGTCTGATGCATACAGTCCCATTCAGCATCTTCCAAATGCACACAGTGTGCAAACACGGAACGTGATCCGGTCAGACCATAATGATGATAAACGTCTAAATAGCCGTTTTGCTCAGGGAATAATGATTTGACCCACGCAATTTCATTTTTATTTTCACTCAAATGCGTATGTACATAAACATCAGGATACTCGGCTTTTAGCTCCCCTGCCCGTGCCAATTGTTCAGGCGTTGAGGTTGGGGCAAAGCGAGGCGTGATGGCATAAAGGTTACGGCCCTTGCCATGCCACTTTTCGATGAGTGCTTTGGAGTCGTTATAGCCACTCTCTGCAGTGTCACATAATGCTTCAGGTGCATGTCGATCCATCATCACTTTACCGGCAATTAAGCGCATCTGATGCTGTTCTGCAGCCTTAAATAAAGCATCGACCGATTGTGGATGAACGGTACAAAAAACCAAGGCTGTTGTGGTTCCGTTTTTGAGTAACTCGTTTACGAAGAACTGTGCAATTTGCTCTGCATAAGCCGGATCTTCAAATTGGATTTCGGTTGGGAAGGTATAAGTATCAAGCCATTCCAGCAGTTGTTCACCATAAGCCCCCATCATTTCCGTTTGTGGATAATGGATGTGGGTGTCGATGAAACCCGGAACAATCAATTGATCTGGATAATGCTGTACGTCAACCTGATCTGGGAGATGGTGTTGTCCCTCAGACCATGGACCGAACCATTGAATTTTTCCGGCTTGCGTAATCAGCAAACCATCTTCGAAATAGCGCACTTGGTCGTGAATTTCACGTGCTTGGGCAACTGTATTCTGAATATCTAGAAAGCGACCACGGATCGCTGTAGATGCGATAACAGAAGACATGACATACCTGCAGTTTAGAATTTTTTCGGTTGATTGTAGCTTAATTTGGCTAGAAAAGGCGTTGTTGTAATTAGAGGATCATGTTCTAAAACATCGAACAGCCATTAATGTATGTCGAGAGCATGTCATTTTTTCAAAGCGATTGATTAAATCAATGCGCTTGTGTCAGGCTAAATCGAATCAAAGAATAGAATTCAACCGTGTATCTATGTCCCATCCAATGCATCCTGTGAATCAATCACAGCTTGAAGCCACTTATGTTGAGCGCTTGCAGCAACTGATTCAGCAACATGACGGCATCATGTCTATTTTAAAGCAGCTTTATTTGGTGGATGCCAGTGCGTATATTGCCGCAGGTGTCATTCGAAATATGCTGTGGTCAGTGCTACACCAACACAGCTATACACTGTCCCATACTGAGGTGGATATTATATTTTATGATGCTGAGGATAACGGTGCTCATAGTGATCAGATCCAAAAAGAAATGCAGTCTTTCTTTCCATTGATACAGTGGGATGTGACCAACCAAGCTTTGGTGCATCATTGGTATCGTTTAGACAATGGTGATTCTATTTTGCCCATAACATCGATTTCCCATGCCCTTTCTTTGTGGGTTGAAACTGCAACGGCTGTTGCCGTCCGTTTAAATGAGCTTGATCAAGTAGAAATCGTGGCACCATTTGGACTAGCTGATTTATTTGAATTAAAACTGCGTTGGAATTCAACCTTAGTTAGTCGAGCGACTTTTTTGCAACGTATAGAAGAGAAACAATTTTTACAACGTTGGCCGAAACTCAAACTCTTGATGACGCCTGAAGCTTAGTTCATGGCTTTGTTACAAAATAAATAAAAGCCTTCTCGAAAGAAGGCTTTTATTTATCTAAGCGTTTTATAACGTGGTTTGATGGTACTTCTTACTGTGTCGGATTGATAACCATGCAGTAATGGTTAAGGTCACCACAATAAAACCGAGTGAAATCCAAATTGGCATGTGGAACACATCGAGCAATAGCATCTTAGCGCCAATAAACACGAGGATAATGCCCAGACCATATGGTAAGTAATGCATTTTCGATGCAGCACCTGACAAGAGGAAGAACATTGCACGTAGACCTAAAATCGCCATTAAGTTTGCCGTCAGTACAATGAATGGGTCAGAGGTAACCGCAAAGATCGCTGGGATTGAGTCAACCGCAAAAATGACGTCCGATGCTTCAACCAAGATCAACACTAAAAAGAGCGGCGTTGCCCATAAGACACCATTTTGACGAACAAAGAATTTATCTTCATGCATCTGAGGGGTAATACGCATGTGTTTACGTAGCCACTTCAAAATTGCCATATCTTCGATATCTTTGTCGTCTTCGTCTGAACCCTTAAGGAATTTAAAGCCGGTATACACTAGGAATGCACCGAAGATGTACAGCACCCAAGAGAATTCTTGAACGAACCATGCCCCAATAAAAATAAAGATAGTACGGAGTACAATTGCGCCGAGTACACCGTAGAGTAACAGTTTACGCTGCAAAGCAGGTGGAATGGCAAAGGCAGCAAAGATCATGAGCCAGACAAAAACGTTATCAATTGCGAGTGATTTTTCGAGCAGATAACCAGCGAAATATTCCATGACTTTGGTGTTTGCAACAGCGACACCAGCGGTTTGCTGTAAGTAGAGCCACAGTGCACCACCGAATAAGGTAGCCACAGAGACCCATGCAATACTCCAATAGGCAGCGGTTTTGACTTTGATTTCTTGGCCTTTGTTATTTTTAAAGCCTAAAAAGTCGATGAGTAGCATGATGGTGACTAAACCGAAAAATGCCAGATATAGCCATAATGAGCCAATCGTTTCCATGTGTATTCTCCACATCTAACAACCAGCCATAAAAAAACCTCGACCAGTTGCCAGACGAAATAAAACGCCTGAGACAACATGATCAAGGTCTTGCCTACATCGTACTGTAATGATTTTCAGCAGCGATGCTCAGATACCGACTTTTTGCAAAGTGTAATGACGATATTCTGACACGTAAAACAAGGTTTACGTTTGGAGGAGGCTACTCCCCTTGTTCAAATTTTGTTTTGGACACTGTCCAAATATGCGGCAAAGCATGACAGTTTTTAGTACAAAGTGCAATCGGCAATTTGCGAATTCATTTAATGTGCCACAGGAGGGTTAAAATCACCACGGTGTACTAACGCTAAGGCTAAAAGTGTGCCGATCACGGCGATGATTCCTCCGATCACACCAATATAACTCAAACCGAAATGAACGCTGACGATACCGCCCAAGAGTGCACCACCGCCAATCCCGACATTATAAAGTCCTGAATAGATAGCCATGGCGACATCGGTGGCGTCGGATGCGAGATGTAGTGTCTTTGACTGTAATGCGAGACTAAATCCAATGATACTCATGCCCCACAATAAGCACACTGCACTTACACCTGCAAAACTGAAAGAAACAGGAAGCAACAGCAGCATGGATAAAGCCAGTGTGGCTGTACTCAAAGGAATCGCAACTTTGGGATATTTCCCACCAAATTTTCCAAAGAGATAAGAACCTAGAAAGCCTGCTGCACCAAAGATTAATAACAACGTGGTGGTTTGCATGGAGCTGAATGCAGCAATGTTGAGCGAGAACGGTTCGATATAGCTATATGCGGTAAATTGCGCACTAATGACGATAATGGTTAATGCAAAGACCATCATTAAGCTTGGACGACGAATAAACTGTTTTAGGCTGCTCAGCGAGCCAGAGTTCAAACTCGGCAGTATTGGCAGCGTTTTGGCTAAAATCAGGCAAACGATACTGGCCCCAATGCCAATCAGAGCAAAGGTATTTCGCCAACCATAGGCTTCTCCGACCATACGCCCAAACGGAATACCGAGAACCATCGCCAAAGCTGTGCCTGTGGCCAAAAGCCCCAAGGCTTGAAATTCTTTGCCTTTCGGCGCAACACGAACCGCCAGCGATGCAGTAATGGACCAAAAAAGTGCATGTGAGAATGCAATGCCGATTCGACTGAGTAATAAGGTATTAAAGCTCCATGCGAAATACGACAGAATATGGCTGACAATAAACACCATAAATAAGCAAATCAGGAGTGAACGACGTTCAATATTTTTTGTCAATAACATGATCGGCAAAGAAATCGGCGCAACCACCCATGCATAGAGCGTAATCATGATACCGACATCGGTTGCGGCTAAGCTAAAGGTTTTGCCAATATCGCTGAGTAAAGCGACAGGTACAAATTCAGTGGTATTAAAAATAAATGCTGCGAAAGCCAAAGCAATCACAGCCGTCCAAGAGCCAGAAGAAGCCGTTTCGGAGGGAGAGGCAGACATGAGTGTCTTCAAATAAATAAAGTGGCTTATTTTACTATGCTCTATACACAAGCAGGAACCGATTTAAGCCCTGTGCATGCGGTTTAAATTAATACAAAAACAACAGAGTTGACCTGCATTACATGCCAATTTATAAAAAAATGGAGGAAATTTAAGATGTTTGTACAACAAGATGATGATCAAAAAAAAGGGGCTTTTTTTGTTGAGCAAGATGGGGAACGTTTGGCAGAGATGACTTACTCATGGGCAGGCGATGATAAATTTATTATTGATCATACCGATGTCAGTGATAGCTTGCGAGGACAAGGTGTTGGGCGACATCTCCTCGATGCAGCAGTGAGTTTTGCCCGGGAAAAGAGTGTGAAAATTATTCCGCTCTGCCCTTTTGCAAAATCTGTATTTGATAAAGATGAATCGATTCGTGATGTTCTACGCTAATACGCTAAATTGTATAGCGTGATGTGAATTAATCATTTGGATAAATAAAAACAGCCTGATCGTATTGCAATCAGGCTGTTTTATTTGAAATCTAGTTGTGAAGTTGAATTAAGATCGTGATTTATACAGCGATACAACCAAGCATGCTGCAGCAATCAGTAATACAAAGATGGCGATGATATAAAGGTCCATAATAAAAATATCCGGCAAATGTGATTTAATTGTTTTTTAATTAATGTGAAAGGTGTACGGATTTATTATCACCTACAGTTGAATATAGGTCGTTTAAGTTCTTTACCAATCACTTTCTCGTTTGTTACACGGTGTATTTTTTCATAAAAAGGAAGAAAAAACAGTGACTATGCAACATCAAGATAATGGTCAAAAAGGTGAATTTTTTCAGTTAAATGCTGAGGGTGTACGCCTCGCAGAAATGAGTTATCTATGGCGTGATGAACACAGCATTGTGGCAAATCACACGTGGGTAGATGATTCCTTACGCGGGCAAGGGGTTGCTCGTGTGTTATTGGATCATTTGGTGGAATTTGCTCGTGACAAACACTTAATAATTATTCCAACCTGTTCTTATGTAGAGGTGATGTTTCGCCGAGACAAGACATTAGCCGATATTCAAGCCTAAAAAAGCCCGCGATGCGGGCGTTTTATCAGTATGAAAATTTAAAAACTGCTTTGTGCTCAATTGAGCTTGAGTTTCAACAGCGTTGATGGTGTTTTGACGATATGTGGCCACAATTGGAACAAAATTGAGCAGATCAATATTCCTAAAACCAAGCTTAAACACATGATATTTAATAAAGCAAAATCATTCAGCACAAAATAAATACTGCCAATGGTCATCATCATCAGTAAATAAATAAGATAGTGAGGAATCACGGTGCGCAGTGTTATTCCTAAGATAAGCGAGCAAATCACGACATTTAAAAAATCTGAAATGCCAAAATTATTCAGGATGATTAAGGCAGCAAAATATACACAAGTGATCGATAAAAATATGAATAAATTTTTGAGCATGGGAGACCTCTGTATTCATCCTCAAAGAGGAATCGTTTCATTGTTTTAATGTTGATCAGTTTAAAAATTTGAAGCTAATTTCGGTATCCGTGATATCGGTTTTCTGTTGTAAGTTAAAAAGCACATTTGATTAAAAAATATACAAATATTTTACTCATTCTGTAGCGATTTCTACGTTAAAATCGTGCAAATACTTTAAGAATAAACACAATGATACAACTCTGTTATGCCAGTACACGTGTAGAACAACAATTTGATTTAATACAAGATTTAAGTGATATTTTGGTGAGAGCCCGCAGCTTTAATACTGAAAAAAATATTTTTGGCGTGCTGTACTATGCAGAAGGCCGGTTCTTCCAATGCCTGCAAGGTGAGCAAGCGGCACTCGAACAGCTTTTTCAGCATATTATGCAAGATACGCGGCATCGGGATATTGTGCGTTATCCTGATCAAACTATTGATCAAATCGATTTTTCAAAATGGTCGATGAAATATGTAAATCGACATAGTGAAATTGCCAGTTTATTCCAGCGCTTTGGACATTCAAGCTTTCAACCAAACCTGCTTAATACGGAACAAATTCAGGCGTTTTTAACGACATTGTTAAGATTAGAAAATGTTGAACAGCCGGTTAAGCTGGATTTAGGCTATAAAAACCGAGGCTATCAGCATTATTTTTAAGCTGAGTGTGAATAAAAAAAAAGCCCGCGCAGCGGGCTTTTTTTTATTTTATCTAGTGGGTTTAGGCTTTTAATGCACTGATCAACTTCTGATGTAAACCACCAAAACCGCCATTCGACATAATCACCACAGCATCGCCCTCGCCTGCCTCGCTTACGATGGTTTGAATGATGTCATCCAGTGAACGAGCCACCACAGCTTTATTCGTAGCAGCTTCAAGCACAGGCTGTAGATCCCAATCCAAACCTTCAGGTTGATACCAAATCACTTCATCCGCTAAGCGTGCAGAATGTGCAAGGCCATCTTTATGGCTACCCATGCGCATGGTGTTAGAACGTGGTTCGATTACCGCCCAAAGCTTACGTTGACCCAGACGCTTACGCGCACCTTCTAACGTGGTATCAATCGCCGTTGGGTGATGTGCAAAGTCGTCATACACTTCAATGCCACGGATTGTGCCCAAAAGCTCCATACGACGTTTTACACCGCCAAAGTTTGAAAGTGCTTCGCACGCCGTTTCAATCGAAACACCGACATGTTCAGCCGCAGCAATGGTTGCCAAAGCATTGGCTACACTGTGTTGCCCAGTCATATTCCATTTGACTTCGCCTTTTACCACACCGTGTTGTAATACTTTGAAGTGAGAACCATCGTTCGATAGTTGTTCTGCGTACAGTTCAGACTTTTCATTGGCATCTAAAGATGTACGCACGACAGGTGTCCAGCAGCCCATTTCCAAGACTTCATCAATATTTGTCTCTGTGATGGGCGCAATGATACGGCCTTCACTTGGAATAGTACGCACTAGATGATGGAATTGTTTTTGAATCGCCGCCAAGTTGTCGAAGATATCGGCATGGTCAAATTCAAGGTTATTTAAAATCGCCGTTTTTGGATGATAATGCACGAACTTCGAACGTTTGTCGAAGAATGCAGAATCGTATTCATCGGCTTCTACACAGAAGTATTTTCCACCGCCTAAACGTGCACTCTCAGTGAAACCCAATGGCACACCGCCAATCAAAAAGCCTGGTTCTAAACCTGCTTGATCGAGGACCCAAGCGAGCATGGTCGTTGTTGTCGTTTTACCATGGGTGCCTGCAACACCTAAGACATGTTTACCTTGTAGCACGTGGTCTGCAAGGAACTGTGGGCCAGAAATATAAGGCAGGCCTTCGTTCAGCATGTATTCCACTGCATCAATGCCACGTTTCATTGCATTGCCGACAATCACGAGATCTGGGTGTGGTTGAAGGTGGCTACGGTCATAGCCTTGCATTAAGGTAATGCCTGCATTTTCCAATTGGGTAGACATTGGTGGGTAAACGTTTTGGTCTGAACCCGTCACCTTATGTCCTAAATCACGCGCCAAGAGCGCCAATGAACCCATAAAGGTGCCACAAATACCCAAGATATGCAGATGCATTCGTTCTAACTCCACTGCTTTTATCGACACATCACTTTGTTATTGTGGTGTTGTCATTATAGATTTGGTTGAAAAGGTTAATTTCATTTGAGAGCAACCATAGCAAGGGTCTTAGCGAAAAGATAGATTTTTTTGTATGAGATCGTGCAAAAAGATTGAGCACGTAACTGATCAAATGTACGCAATTTTCTTGAGGATAAAAACACGGAAAATAGGCGCGAAATCATGATGAAAAACGTACAATAAGCGCAATTTTTTGCGATCTTGATTGCTTATGTCACTTGCCCTATTTTTATTGATTATCTCCAACTGTTTTATGACTTTGGCCTGGTATGGACATCTGAAATTTCTACATGATGCGCCGCTCTGGCAAGCGATTTTATTTGGATGGGCTATAGCATTACTCGAATATAGTTTTATGATCCCAGCAACGCGACTGTTGGCCAAACATGGGTGGTCTTTGGGTCAAATGAAAATCACACAAGAAGTCGTGACGCTATTGGTCTTCGTTCCATTTATGATTTTCCTTTTTAAACAACCCTTTAAGTTGGACTATTTGTGGGCAGGTTTATGCCTTTTTGGATGTGTCTATTTCGTGTTTCGCAGTGCTTAACTGATCCAATGCTGCATGGCTCTGATCATTTAAGTGAGGCGTGTTTGCAGGCATTTTTGAGGACTTTACTAAACTCACGGTCTCGTGGAGTGGGATCTTCATAGTCAAAGGCATAATCACTCTCATTGGTTAGTACAGTCTTTGACCGTCTGCTTCAAAGTCCATGAGTGCAAAACCAAAGCTTTGGTCATCACAATACACACGATATTCTGAAATTGAATACATGTTATCACGGCCATCATCTGCTTTGTAATAGCCTGTCATCTTGAACGACTCACGTTCATCAATGATCGATTTGCCAGTGACTAAAAATTTTTCGTGGATGTAGCCATTACTCTTAATCTGGCTGTTATAGCCTTTTTGTTTCTGTAAGAGGTTAAATTCTATTTCAAATTGGCTGGTATTGAGTTGAACCAGTTGGGCAAAACTCTGAGAGCTTAAGGCTAAAGTGAGCAGGATGAAGATCTGTTTCATCTTTAAAGTGTCTTATAAATATTGATTTAATAAAAGTTTTTATAAAATTGAAAAAAATAAAAATAATTTTATAAAAATATTATGGAGTTTTCTCTTTAAAGACAACCGTTAAATTTTATCAAATGGAGCGTAAAACTCTGTCCTTCAGGTCAGAGATATAAGCGACACGACCTGAAGTGTCGTTTGATTTAACTAAGGACTATTTTCCTTGAGTTTTGATTGTTAATATAAGTACATGAAAACCCTTAAATTACGTATAAAAGACAAACATTGCAAGGTGTTAGACCAACTAGCATCAG